>NZ_JBJGED010000037.1:0-69678 GCF_045062745.1 Paenibacillus sp. HJGM_3 | reverse complement strand
TCAAGCTCTCTCCACATGAAAAGGAGCCCGAGCATTAAGTTATTTTCCGCCTCATTACGCTCTAGCCATTTTTCAACGGCCTGAAGAAACATCAGCACTGAATCGTACTCGACCACTTTCCGCATACGCAACCTCTCTCTCAGTATTGGGCATTATTGTACGGCATTGGGTCTAGAAGATCAACTAGAGGCATGAGAAAATATCAGCGCCAATCTCTCATTTGATACAAGAACATACGTTTGATATAATAGTCCCACACATACTTGCTTTCCTACTTCCATTGTCGTATGGTTGGATTACCAGGATGACACATTATGCGGAAGGATGTCGAAGATTCATGAGCGAACCGATCTTGAATCAAATTCTGGAAGAACTCCGGGGCATCAAGAATGAACAGCAGGCCATGAAGCAGGAGCAACAAGCCATGAAGACTTTGCTCCAAGAGACGCGTGACGAGCAGCAGGCCATGAAGACCTTGCTTCAAGAGACGCGTGACGAGCAACAAGCCATGAAGACCTTGCTCCAAGAGACGCGTGACGAGCAACAGGCGATGAAGACTTTGCTCCATGAGACGCGCGAAGAACAACAGGCGATGAAGCAGGAGCAACAATCCATGAAGTCCTTGCTCCACGAGACGCGTGGCGAGCAACAGGCCATGAAAATCGAGCAGCAATCCATGAAGCAGGAGCTTCAAAGCACGAATGCCAGGCTCGATCGGATCGAACAGCATGTCGCCGAGATCCCGCTTCTGAAGCAAGCGATCCTGGAAACGTTAGAAATCACCAAGCTGTTGGATAGCTCTCAACGTTCCTTCGAGTCTAAGGTGACTGAAGATCTGAGAAGTCACGATGTCAGCATCAAGCTGCTTGCTGAACGTCAGTTCAAGCTGGAAGTGGCGATGGAAGAAATCAAGAACCGATAACCGCACCTACTAACTGTAACCATAAAACAAGGGTTGTCCCGAGTCATCTCTGACTCAAGGACAGCCCTTTCGCTTTTCACGTTCCTTACGTACAGTCGAGCTATTTACTCAGGAATGGAACCCGGCAGCAGAGGCCGCAACGCGGGTGGATGCCTTATAACGCAGCAGCGGCATCACCCCGATCGCACCGATCAGAAACAAACCCGCGGCTATCCAATATAAACCGGTCAACGGAAGGTTGGCTTTCAGAACGCCGACAAGGCTCATGGTAAGTACCATTCCCCCTGTAAAAAGCGGGTTCAGAATGCCGCTGACCCGGCCAACGAAGGCTTCCTCCGCATGAGTCATGACCATGGTCTGACAGGCGATATGGATGAACGGAACCAAGAGGCCGGAAAAGAATTGCGCGACCAGCGCCAGTCCCATTGAGCCCGTGGAGCCGATCACCGCCACCGCCACGCTGCTGAAGGTGAAACCGACCAAAAGCATGGTTCTGGGGGACATCCGTTTGGACAAGGCCATTACGAAAATACCGCCGAGGATCATCCCCACTCCGTTCAACGCCGTCAACCACTGCAAATGCTCTGCCGTAAGTCCCAAGTGCTCGGTTACCACAAATACGCCGAGCGGATTGATCAAGCCGAGGGCCAAACCCGCAGCCAAAAAGAAGCTGCCCATATAAAGAAAAACTTTGTTGGACGTCACATAGCGCAGGCCCAGTTTGATGTCTTGGGAAAGACGGGCCGGTTGCGCAAGCGGGGTTTTCCTATCTTGGGGCAGGGTGGTCAGAACAGCGCCAGACAAAAGGAAGCAGATCCCCATCATGACAACCGCCGCCTGGATCCCGAAGTTAAAGAACACAAGTGTGCCCAGCATCGGACCCAGAATCATGAATACGGCTTGAATGGTCTGGTACATCGACATGCCCATCTGAATCTGGGATTCCGGCACATGGAGCTTGAACAGCTTCATACCGGCCGGCTGCGAGAACTGAGAGAGAATCGAGGAAACGAGCGTGGCAAAAAAGATGGCTTGCCAACCGCCGTAAATCAGAGCTAGCAGAACAACGAAGACTGAAGCCGCGCTCAGCAAATCGCAGAGCACCATTGTACGCTTGGGCTTCCAGCGATCGGCCAAAGCGCCTCCGATGAATGAGAAAATGAAAATCGGGGCGTACTCGGCAACGGAGATCAGGGAAATGGCGACCGGATCTTTATCCGTCTGTTCCGTTACGAACAGCAGGATTGCAAAATTTCGCACCCAGATGCCGAACTGCAGAAACACAGCGGACAACAAAATAGAACGGATAAAGCGATTTGCAAAAAATGAGCGATTGTCTGAAACCTTTGAACCTGAAACTTTTGATCCTGGTACATGTGACACTAGACATCTTCACCTTTCTTACCGGATGGGTTTGATAGCCCCATTGTATAGCCGATTCCATTCAACCAACGCGCAGGTTTTGAGCAATCCCGCGCACGATTTGACGCGCGGCGGCGCAAGTATTTGCGGTGGTCACGCATGCTTGTGTGCTTCGCGGTAAGAACAACGTAACGAAACAAAAAAGAGGCTTCCCAAGAGTTCAGAGAACTCATGAGAAACCTCTTTTTTATAGTCAAATGTGGTCAAGCTGGGTTCCGCAAGCGGGAACCTAAATTACATCATACCACCCATACCGCCCATGCCGCCCATGTCAGGCATAGCTGGCTTAGCCGGTTCCGGCTTGTCGGCGATGACTGCTTCGGTCGTCAGGAACATAGCCGCGACGGAAGCTGCGTTTTGCAGCGCGGAGCGAGTAACCTTGGCAGGGTCGACGATCCCCGCTTCGAACATGTTCACCCATTCGCCGGTAGCGGCGTTGTAGCCGATGCCGATCGCTTCCTTCTTCAGGCGCTCGACGATAACGGAGCCTTCTTGACCTGCGTTAGCCGAGATCGTGCGAACCGGTTCTTCCAGGGAGCGCAGGATGATGTTCACGCCTGTTTGCTCGTCGCCGGAAGCTTGAACCGCTTCAACGGCCTTGTAGATGTTCACCAGAGCTGTACCACCACCGGAAACGATACCTTCTTCCACAGCGGCACGCGTGGAGTTCAGGGCGTCTTCGATGCGCAGCTTGCGCTCTTTCAGTTCGGTTTCCGTGGCGGCACCGACTTTGATAACCGCTACGCCGCCGGCCAATTTAGCCAGACGCTCTTGCAGCTTCTCTTTGTCGAACTCGGAAGTCGTTTCTTCCAGTTGCGCACGGATTTGGGATACGCGGGCGCCGATGTCTTTCTTGTCGCCGGCACCGTCCACGATGATCGTGTTTTCTTTGGTTACGCGAACTTGACGCGCGCTGCCCAGTTGGTCCGGACGAGTCGATTTCAAGTCCAGGCCGAGTTCTTCGGTGATCACTTGACCGCCGGTCAGAGCGGCGATGTCTTGCAGCATAGCCTTGCGGCGGTCGCCGAAGCCAGGAGCTTTGACCGCTACGCAAGTGAACGTACCACGCAGACGGTTCACGAGCAGTGTAGCCAGCGCTTCGCCTTCCACGTCTTCCGCGATGATAACGAGCGGCTTGCCTTGTTGAACGACTTTCTCCAGAACAGGCAAGATTTCTTGAATGTTGGAGATCTTCTTATCTGTGATCAAGATGAACGGATTGTCGAGAATCGCTTCCATCTTGTCGGTATCGGTGATCATGTACGGGGAGATGTAGCCGCGATCGAATTGCATCCCTTCTACAACTTCCAGCTCCGTCAAGAAGCCTTTGGACTCTTCAACGGTGATAACGCCGTCGTTGCCGACCTTCTCCATCGCTTCCGCGATCAGTTGGCCTACTTCGTCGTCTGCCGAGGAGATGGCTGCTACTTGAGCGATCGATTGCTTGCCTTCGATCGGCTTGGCGATTTTTTGCAGCTCTTCTACAGCCGCTTTAACCGCCTTCTCGATACCGCGGCGGATAACCATCGGGTTAGCGCCAGCCGTTACGTTCTTGAGGCCTTCGCGGATCATCGCTTGAGCGAGAACCGTAGCGGTAGTCGTACCGTCACCGGCTACATCGTTCGTCTTGGTCGCAACTTCTTTAACCAGTTGAGCGCCCATGTTCTCGAATGCGTCTTCCAGCTCGATTTCTTTGGCAATCGTCACACCGTCGTTAGTGATGAGCGGGCTGCCGAATTTCTTTTCCAAAACTACGTTGCGGCCTTTAGGACCGAGCGTTACTTTTACGGCATTCGCCAGAGCGTCTACGCCGCGAAGCATTGCTCTGCGCGCGTCTTCGCTGAATTTAATTTCTTTTGCCATTGGGTGAACCCTCCCGATTATTTAATGGTCTATGTGCAAGGCTATCTTAAGCCAAGATGGCCAAAATGTCGCTTTCACGCATGATCAAAAGCTCTTTACCTTCGAACTTCACTTCTGTGCCCGCATATTTGGAGAACAAGACGCGGTCGCCTTCCTTGACTTCAAGCGGGGTGCGTTGGCCATCCTTAACGGAGCCGATGCCGGCCGCTACAACTTTGCCTTCTTGCGGCTTTTCCTTGGCTGTATCCGGCAACACGATGCCGCTCGCTGTAGTCTCCTCCTTGGCGATGGGTTCGATGATGACGCGATCACCTAACGGTTTGATCATGGAAAAACTGCCTCCTTTAGAGATGGTGGATGGTTTGTAAAGCATTTGTTAGCACTCAAGTGTGGTTAGTGCTAACGACAACTCTTATCATAAACATTTTTTACTCTTTTTGCAAGCGGAACTGAGGGCAGCCGTACATTTTTTTGTAGGCCTCCGGGCTCATTTTTATTACAAATTTAGTACCAATTATCCCCAATAATCGCTTATAATAAGTTCATGTGGTTTGAAACGGAGGAAGTGTATAGTGAAGAAGACGGTAAAATGGATCCGGGGGATCCTGCTTGTTTCTTTGTGGGTCGGATGCTGGGGGGGCTACTCGCTTGGGACAGCGCCGGCCGTGCATGCAGCGACGGTTGTCGTGCAAGACAACTTTGAATCGGAGTCCAATCTGTGGGATCGCAGTGGGGATGCAAGGCGGACAGATGGAGTCATAGAGCTGACGCAAGCACAAAACAATAAGTTGGGATACATGTGGTTGAATCAGTCGCTCTCGCCGCCCTACACGGTATCTTTTAAATTTCGAATTTCGGATTCTTCCTCTTCACCGGCGGACGGGCTTGTTTTCATGTTTAATAAGGAAAAGAACTCGAATGGACAAGGCGGCGGCTCGCTCGGCTTCGTTGAGGGTAACGGTTACGGCGTAGAGTTCGACACTTGGCCGAATGAATGGGATCCTGGGGCCAAACATATCACGCTATTCAAAAATTCACCAAGGCATAGTCCCGAAAACCTACTTGCTCAAGCGGATGCGTTGAACAACCCGCTACTTCCGAATTTCGCAAACAGTGCCTGGCACGATGTACGCATCGATGTGCGCACGAACTCCATCAAGGTAAGTTTGGACGGCGTAGATCAGCTGACCTGGATCGGCACAGTGGATAACAGTTACAATCGACTAGGCTTCGCAGCAAGTACAGGCGGCAGTCACAGCCGACATCTAATAGACAATGTGACGATTACAACGCCAGACAGCAACGATGCGACCCTAAGCTCGCTATCGATGGAAGGGCAAACGATTCAATTCCAGCCCGCCACAACAAGCTATCAACTGTCCGTACCGTTCGAGGTCGACACTGCTCGCCTCCACTTCACGCCGGACAACGCCCAAGCGTCCGTCCAATCCGTGGAGAGTACTGTAAGTGGAGCCGTGTACGGCGTGACTCCCAATAGTGCGAATGTGCAACTCAGTATCGGACCGAATCCCATTACGATCACAGTGAAAGCCGAAGACAGCTCCACTAAGACGTATACGCTGAATATCACACGCCACGGATCGAACAATGCTTACTTAACCGAATTAAATGCACTTGGCAACGCGATCTTGTCCCCTAGCTTCCAGAGCAATCAGTTCATCTACGAGGTGTACGTGCCTGCCACTGAACCGATCGCAACCGTGCTATTCCGCTTGTCGGATCAGAATGCTACCTACAGCGTCAGCGGTTCGGTGTATGGAAGCGGCATGGCGAGCTCTCTAGCTGCACCAATACCGGGAGCACCGATCTTCTACCCGCTAAACACGGAAGTGAACTATTATGATCTGAAAGTAATAGCCCCAGATCACATCACTACGCTCACTTATCGCCTGATGATCCAACGGGTGCCGGCTACTCAGCCGAACCAGATCGGGTATGCTCGCATGACGGAGCCGAATACGCTGGAGCTTGCCTTCCCCACGAAGGTTGTCCTTCCATCCCCTTGGAATCCAAGCACGGTTCGACTGACCGGTACGGATGCCAAGGTGACCCAGATGCTGAGTTTGGACTCACGAACCGACGGCACTCGGATTAAGCTCCAACTGGACCATCCGCTGAGTCCCGGGGAGAACGTACAGCTAAGCTTGCTCCAAGGCGCCGTGCAGCTTCCGGATGGCGAACCCGTGCTCCAGTTCTTCGCCCCGGTGTTGACCTTGGAACAGCAACGCAGTTTGAGCGCACAGCTGGACGCGCAACAGGATGGCGTTCACATCGACGATGTGGTTCGCTATATGCAAGGCAGACCCCTGAGCGAGAAGGACTTTAATCGCGACGGCCAGTTCGACCGGAATGATGTCTTGGTGCTCCTCCAACTAATCCTTCAACAACAAAATAACTAAACAACGAACAAGGCTGTCTCCCAATAGAGCGATCTACTGGTGACAGCCTTTAATAATCCGCTTATGCCCTCATTACTCCGACGCAGGAACGGCGCCTTCCCCGTACTCCTCTTCCCACTTGCGCTTCTGCTCCAGCTGCTTGCGATAAATGTTGCCCGACAACAAGACGCTGACCTCATACAGGATGATAAGCGGGATCGCCACCAAAATATCCGAGATGAAATCCGGCGGGGTCACGACCGTCGCGATAACGACTAGGATAATGTAGGCGAATCGCCGCATTTTTTTCAGACGCTGCGGGTTCAAGATCCGGATCTTCGTCAGGAACATCACCACGATCGGAAGTTCGAACAAGATCGACATCGGCAGCACAATATTGAACATAAACGTGAAATATTGACTGATGCCGTACGTCTCCGTCAAGCCCAAGCTCTTCGTCACCGTGGAGGTGAAGTAGAAGGCCATCGGGAACACGACGAAGTAGCCGAAGGCCACGCCCAGCAAAAACAGCAGGACCGTTCCCGGGATATACCGAAGGGCGGAGCGATGCTCGAGCTCCGTCAGCCCCGGCTGGACGAACATCCAGAGCTGGTAGAGGGCAAAAGGGAGCGTGAAGCAAAGCCCTACGGCGAACGCGAATTGCATGAAAACGCGGATGCCGTCCCAAGGCGAGAACGTATTCAGCGGCATATTCAGGCTCGCGGCCGGTTCCTCGCTGACCAAGTACAGGATCAACGGCTTCGCCGCGAAGAACCCGCCGATCATCGACAGCACCAACACGACGAGCACCCAAATAATACGCTTGCGAAGCTCCGTTAAGTGTTCGACCAAAGAAACGGCTTCATCTTTCATACCCAGTTCACCAACCTAAGCATTTCGTTGAAAAGAGGAGGAGCTGTAGGTTATTCCGGCAGCTTCTTCTCGCTAGCGGCCTCAGCCGGTTTCGCGGACTCAACCCGAGGGGCGGAGGTGGCAGGCGTCACGTCCTTGCGGGATTCAGCCTCGGCATCCCCCATAATGTCCTTTGCTCCGTTCTTGAATTCACGCAGCGTCCGGCCGAACGCGCGGCCCAGCTCCGGCAGCTTGCTCGGGCCGAACAGCAACAGGGCGACCAAAATAATCAGAATAAATCCGGTGGTTCCAATGTTTGGCACAATAAACTCCTCCTTAAAATTTAATGAGCTTGCTCCTGACAAGAGCCGGTCGGCTACCCTTTCTCCGCCTGTAGACCCCCGTAACCGAGCTCCGTAATCTGGTTCCGCTCCACCTTCACGCCCGCGCATATCCGGGGGAGCAGCACGTCTAACGAGGTAAACCGATCGTAAATGACACATCCCGGCAATCCCATGACCGGCGTCTCGCCCAGGTAAGCCATCATCAGCATTGATCCCGGCAACATGGGTGTGCCGTGACTGACGACGCGGGCTCCCGCCAACCGGATCGCTCCAGGAGTGCGGTCATCCGGATCAACAGACATCCCTCCCGTAATTAATATGAGATCGACTTGCCGTTCTTTATAGTAAAGGATATGCTGCACGATCGTCTCGCTGTCATCCGGCGATAATCGCTGCTCGATGACCGTCGAGCCTAACGCCTCGACCTTCTCGCGCACGACCGGACCGAACTTATCCTCGATCAAGCCGGAATACACTTCGCTCCCGGTGGTAATGACCCCCACTCGAAGAGAGCGGAAAGGATGAACGCGAACGGGCGCTTGCCCTTCGTGTTCGTCCAGCCATAGCGCGGCCTTCGCCTCGATGGCCGCGATCTTCTCGGCGGCGACGACGAGCGGAATGACCCGCGTCCCGGCGATCGCCTGCCCGGGGCGCACGGTCGTGAAGTCGGCCACCGTCGCCATCGCGATCTGATCGACGGCGTTCATCCCGTCGATGAAGGGCCTTTCGATCCGGGCCAGCCCATGGACGGCGGAACGGAGCAGCACTTTGCCTTCGCTGGGCTCCGTCAGCTCGAGGTTCGAGCCGGCGACCGCCTGAGCCATACGCAGGGCGGCTTCGTCCTCGTGCAGATCATGAGCGCCCAGCTCCAGCACGTACAGATGCGCTTTGCCGATGCTGAGCAGCTCCGGAATGTCTTCCTCGCGGACGACATGGCCTTTGCGGAACCGGCGTCCTTTGAACTGCCCCGGAATAATCTGCGTCAGATCATGGGCGAGGGCCAGTCCGACTGAGTCCTCTGTCTTCACTTCCCGCATACGCGTCTCTTCGGGCCGGCTCATTCTTCAGGCTCCCATCCGCGTCCCTTCAGCTGCGCCAGAGCGGCAGGGAGCTGATCCATCACCGCGGCCAAGCTCTCATGCACGCCCTTCGGAGTGCCCGGCAAGTTCAGGATGAGGGTCCGCTCCCGAATGCCGGATACGCCGCGCGTGAGCATCCCGTAAGACCGCTGCTGCATGGCGGCGCGCATCGCCTCGGCGAAGCCCGGCGCGAGCCGGTCGACGACCTTGAGCGTAGCCTCCGGCGTCACGTCGCGCAGCCCCATCCCGATACCGCCGGTCGTCAGCACGAGGTCCGCCTTGTAATAGTCGGTCATCTCGATCAGTGCCGCCATAATTTCGTCCGTCTCATCGGGCACGATCCGGTATTCGATAATGTCGCCCTGCAGCTCTTCTTCCACCAGCTCCCGAATGACCTGGGCGGCGGTGTCCTCCCGTTCGCCGCGGGAGCCGAGATCGCTCGCGGTTAAAAGGCCTACTTTCCAGCGCATCATAGTCTCCCTCCTCAAACGTATCGAAGAAATTACGCAGTTCTAAGCGTTGCCCTACGACCCAACTCAAGTGCGAAAGCCGTGCTAGACCCGAGCGTAATCGCCGCTCTTCCCTCCCGTCTTCGCCACTAGAAGCGTTGGCCCGATCGTCATGTCCTTCTCGATCGCTTTACACATATCATACACGGTTAAAGCCGCGGCGGAAACCGCCGTCAACGCTTCCATCTCCACGCCGGTGACCCCGGTCGTCTTGACGGTCGCTTCGATATAGAGCTCCAGCTCCCCGTTGTCGGAGAAAGAAATATCGATCCCGCTAAGCGGCAGCGGATGGCACATCGGAATCCAATCGGACGTTTTCTTCGCGGCCATGATGCCGGCGACCTGCGCCACAGCGAGCACGTCTCCCTTGCCCACCTGGCCGGCTTTGATCACGGCAAGCGTGTCCGGCCGCATCGTCACGGTCGTTCGGGCGACGGCGGTGCGCTTCGTGACGCTCTTGTCCGTGACATCCACCATCCGGGCTCGTCCTTCGGGGTTGAAGTGGGTGAGCGGGCGGTTCGCTTCCTCCATCGAATTCACCTCGTGAAATGTTGCTTCATTAATATTTTAAATGGTCTAGTCCCAGTATACTCGATTTTTCCCGGTCCGTCCTCTGCGATCTTATAACTTTTTGTGAAGCACCCGAGTCTCCGTCACGATCGCATCGACCCGAAAATCATGGTCGTCCATCGGAACGCGGGGCACAACCTGGACCTCATACGCCAGCGCCAGCTTGAACGGCTCACGGCTCGATTGTTCCATACACTTGTGCATAAAACGGTCATAATAACCGCCGCCATATCCGAGACGCCCCATCTCAGCATCGAAAGCAAGCCCCGGCACAAGCATGAGTTCCAACCGGCTCAGGTCCGTCCATTCAGGAATGTCCGGCTTCGGTTCGCGGATTCCGTACGCCCCCGCCTCCAACTGCTTCAAGCTATGGAGCAAATGCAACGTCATCTGCCGGCCATCTGGCACGACTCGAGGCGCCACGACCTGAATGCCGTATACCCAGCACCAGCGTAAGATCGGGGTGACGTCGACTTCCGCGCGGAACGGGATATAGGTGAACAACGCAGGAGGAAGGTCAGTCTCTTCGCGTCTATGCAGCCAATGGCGGAACTGCGGCAGCAGAACCGACTCCACAGCGGCATCGCAGATCGCCTTGGACTTAAGCGAGCGTTCGTCCATCGACAAAGAGGAGCGCTTCGCTTCGATGTCCCGGCGCAGCTGTTTTTTCAAATCCGGTACGTCCAACGGCACCGCCCCTCCATTACGATCGCGATCTAATTTGTTTCTAGTTTAGTTTATCATACTGTTCGGCTGCTTCGGAAGCAACCGACTACCTGGAACGATGAAATGCGCCATAACCGGAAAATGGTCGGAAGCCAAAGACGGCCAAGCTCGAGCCACCGCGCCGCCCGCGTCAAAATTAACGAAGATATGGTCGATCGCATCCCCGGATACCAAAGTTGACGCTCCGACCGGAAGCGGTAAAATGGTCCACTGAGGCAAATGATGTACCAAATTCGGGTCATCCGCCGCCATATTCCAATCTCCCAGAAGGACGGTCGGGCCCTCATCATCGGCCAATTGCTGACGAATGCGTTCCAACTGGGACTGCCGGTCCGAGGAGGTGACTCCCAGATGCGTCGTGACCACCCGGAGGATCGCCTCCCCGATGAGAAGACGGGCGTCCAGCAGGCTGCGCTGTTCTTGTTTGCCGGGCAACAGAATCGACTCACTTCGGTCAATCGGATATTTCGAAAGTAGCGCATTGCCATACTGCCGTTTGCCATCGTTCAGACTGGGAGAAAACCGCCACTCCATGCCGAGCCGATCCGCCAGTGCCTTGATCTGATCCCGGTTGCCGCTTCGTCCCCAATACCGGTCCACCTCTTGCAAGGCGATCACGTCCGCTTGAGACGTTTGAAGCAGCCTGGCAACCCGGTTCAAATCTACTTGGCCGTCGGCGCCTTGGGCATGCCGCATATTATAAGTCATAATTCGAACGGAATCGTGGGGCGCGAGCTCAGCTTGGGGCGTCGACACCTGGTTTGTCTTTGCTGCGGAATATAGAAGGAGGTATAAGAGAAAAGCAGCAGCGGTTAATGCCCCTATCGTGGTCCCGTATCGATGGTGCGCAGGCATGCTTGCTCCCCTCCTCTTGATTCTACCAGCATACGATGCGCAGGATCGCTATGTATACTAGTGAAGATTTGGGTTTTCAGGTAAACTTGTAAAGGAACGTCGCACAGATTCACGGAGGGAACGCAATCATGCTGCTTCAAGTCAATCAAATTAACAAAAGCTATGGGGTTAAGCCCATACTGTCCAACATATCGCTGCAAATTCAAGAACGGGAGCGAATCGGCCTGGTTGGGGCGAACGGCGCCGGCAAGTCCACCCTGCTGCAAATTATCGCGGGGCACATTTCGGCGGATTCGGGTGATATTTTCAAAGCCAAAGAGACGCGGGTGGGCTATCTGTCGCAAACCACCGGACTGCAGTCCGACGAGACGATGTGGAACGAGATGATGGCCGTGTTCGCCGACCTGCTCGAAATGGAGCAAGCGCTAAGGGAGCTGGAGCGGATGATGGCCGATCCCGGGATCCAGGCGGACGCCAAAAAATACGAGGACGTCATGCACCGCTACAGCAGGCTCTCGGAGCAGTTCCGGGAAAAGCGCGGTTATGAAATCGAAGCCCGTGTACGCGGCATCCTGCATGGGATGGGCTTCGGGGGCTTCCCGCCGGAGACGCGGATCGATACGCTGAGCGGGGGGCAGAAGACGAGACTGGCACTCGCCAAGCTGCTACTCCAGGAGCCTGAGCTGCTCATCCTTGACGAGCCTACGAACCACCTGGATATCGAAACGCTCACTTGGCTCGAGGGCTATCTGCGCAATTACCCGGGCGGCATTCTGGTCGTGTCCCATGACCGGTATTTCCTGGACGCGCTCGTTACGGGGATCTATGAAATCGAGCGTAACGTCTGCAAGCGGTACACCGGCAACTACACGCGGTACGTGGAGCTCAAGGCGGCCGATTACGAAATCGCCATGAAGCACTACGAGAAGCAGCAGGAAGAAATCGCGCGGATGGAAGTGTTCATCCAGAAAAATATCGTCCGGGCTACGACGACCAAGCGGGCGCAAAGCCGGCGCAAGGCGCTCGAGCGGATGGACCGGCTGGACAAGCCGCAGGGCGAGCTGAAGAAAGCGTCGTTCCGCTTCGAGGCCGGCCGTTCGTCCGGTAAGGAAGTGCTGCATGTCAAAGAGCTGGCCGTCTCGTTCGAGGAGAAAACGCAGCCTCTGTTCCGGCATGTGTCGTTCGAGCTGCGCCGCGGGGAGACCGTCGCCTTAATCGGCCCGAACGGCGTCGGCAAATCGACGCTGCTCAAGACGCTGATCGGCGATCGGCAGCCGGATGCCGGCACGCTGCTGTGGGGCACCCATGTGGATATGGCCTACTACGATCAAGAGCAAGCCGGCCTGAATCCCCGGCATACGGTGCTGGACGAGCTATGGAACGCGTATCCCCACATGGAGGAGGCGCGGATCCGGACCGTGCTCGGCAACTTCCTGTTCAGCGGCGAAGATGTGTTCAAGCCGATCGACGCGCTTAGCGGCGGGGAGAAAGCCCGCGTGTCGCTCGCCAAGCTCATGCTGCAGCAAGCGAACCTGCTCATCCTAGACGAGCCCACGAACCATCTGGACTTGTTCAGCAAGGAAGTGCTGGAGTCGGCTTTGATGGACTACGACGGGACGCTGCTGTTTATTTCCCATGACCGGTATTTCTTGAACAAAATCGCCGAACGCATCATTGAGCTGTCTCCGGACGGCGTTACGAATTACCTGGGCAATTATGACGACTATTTGGAGAAAAAACAGGAGCTGGCGGAGATCGAGGCGGACCGGCAAGGGGCCGGGAAGGCAAACGGTGTAGGCGGAGGTGCCTCGGTTGGCGGGGTTGGAGGAACGGCGGGAAAAGCGGGACAGGCGGGCGCTGGGGCTGTTGGTGCAGGGAAATCCGGGGAAGGTGGAGCAGGCAGCGGAAACGCTCTGAGCGGCAGCGCCGGACTGGCGGCCGACAAGCAGCAGAAGCGTGAGGAACGCAGCCGCCAGCGCAAGCTCGAGCAGTTGGAGGCGGACATCGCCGTGCTCGAAGGCGAAGTCGCGGCACTGGAGGCCGAGCTGCTTCAGCCGGACGTATACAACGACTACATCGCCGTGCAGGAGCGCAACCAGGCGATCGAGGAGAAGAAAGCTGCGCTGGCGCCCCTTTACGAGCAGTGGGAGGCGCTGTTGGAGTAGTGGGGCTGGCTCGGTGGTGGTGGCGGGGGCGAAATAGATGACAATATTTCATCTAATTTGTGATTCAGAGCGGATTCAAGGTAAATAGATGAAAAAATTTCCTTTATTCGCTCTGAGAGGCTATATTCGGGATCGTATTTAATGAATAACTGCAAATTTTTCATCTATTGGCATTGGAATGCTGATGTCTAAGGCCATAGATGAAAAAAGATCATGAATTGAAAAACCTACCGTTTGTTTCGCCGAAGTGGACCTGAGAAGAGGAGCACTTTTGCGAGGTAACGGTAGGTTTTGCCGTTTACTGGGCCTGGTGACGGCTACTCGTCCTGAAGCTTCAGCAGCAGCAGCGGGATGGCGGCGTAGATGATCATCGTCCCGCCGGCTACGATTCCCGAATCGTTAAGGACTAGCGCTGCGATTGCCCCGATCGTAATGGCGGAGCAGCCGTCCATTAAGTAGGGATGGCTGCTCCGCCATCTCTCCTTCTCGCGCGGCCTCAATACGGCGGCCAGCATGACCAGCAGCCCGGCGAGCAGCACCTTGCTCCACGCAGAGACGCCGAGCAGGTGCAGGTTCATGCGCAGCTTGCGACTGATCATCGCTTCGATCAGGTCGAAGCGTCCCGTGCGCAGCCACTCCATGGCGTTGCCGATATGGCTCGCCCGGCCCGCAGGGGGCGGCATGACGGCGTTCAGCAACCACAGCCCGATCAGGGCTAGGGCGACGAGCGACGCCGTCAGGAGCGCTGAGCGCAGCCAGGCGCGGCCGGGCGCGGGGCGGCGCAGCCGCCGAGCGCGGGATGCGGCGCGGAGCGCGGGGCCCGCGGGCGACGGGCGCAGCAGGCGCGGCAGCGAGCGGCGGAGCGCATGGCCGAAGGCGACGGCGCCGGCGATCGCCCCGCCGGCCTCCGAGCCCAGCGCCGGCGCCGCGAGATAGAGCGCGACGCCGGCGTACGCGACCACGGCCGCCGCCGCCGCGACGCGGCTCGCGCGACGCTCGCGCCACAGGCGGGCCGCAACCGCTCGCGGGGCGAGCGGTTGCGGCAGCGCCTGCGACGCCTCGGGCGTCGCCGCGCTCGCGCTCGGCGCGCCGGGCGAGCCCGCCGGCGCCGGCAAGGCCGAGGCCGGTGCCCTACGCGCGGCGGCGCTCAATAACTGCAGGCCGGCCGACACGGCCAGCACAGTCGCCCCGAGCAACACGCCCATATACTCGTTGCCCATCCCATAAAACCGCGCGCCTACGACAGGATCGTAGCCGAGCAAGGAGCGCTTCATGCCCTCCGCGCCCGTCAGGCCATCCACCAGCAGCGCTGCCGCCGTCAGGGCGGCCAGAACGACGGCCGCCCGAAGCGGATACCGCGCACCGGCTAAGCTGCCAATTGCCACAAGCGCGAAGAACGCAGCGACAAGCACAGACGGCTCCAGCAGGCGCACGTGCACCGCCCAGCCGAGCACAAGCATCGCAAGAGGAGCCGCGAGGAGCGACAAGAGCAGCAGGCACAGCAGTCCCTTCAGCCGCCGTCCTCCCTCCCGCGGCGTCCAGACGGCCAGCAGCAGCGAGGCGAGCAGCACGATCGCCTCATAACCCGCAAAAGGCAGCAGCAGCTGCGGACGCAGCACGTACACGCTGCGAATGCCGCGAAGCTCCTGCCGCAGCGTCAGCCATGCCCCATCGCTTGCCTCCGCCACCTCAAGCGGCCGCCCCAGCATCTCTGGAGGAATCCCCATACCGTAACGGCTGAGCAGTGAAGCGGACACATCATACAAAGTCACAATTCCCGGCCGGCGGGTAGAGGTGGACTCCAAAAGCCCGCTATTCATCCCCAGCTCGTAATAGAGAAGCGGCAGCAGCGTTCCGGGTTGCTTCACCCCGTTAACTTTGCCGGCCGACATGATCCACAGCCCTTCCCCACTGGCCGAATGCTCCACAATTTCCCCGACAAATGCATCCAGCTCCCGCCAAACGACAAGCTTTTGCTCCTCATAGCGCGCCTCGGTTAACTGGAGACGCTCGGCCTCGAGCCGGCTCCAATCGCCCCACTCAATCGCCACGACCGCATCCGCCGGAGCGACCCTCCACCAGGCCGCTAGCTTCGTGCCGTCCATGCGCACGCCGAAAGGCCAATCCGCAGCCGGGACGAGAACCTCCGAACCAACATTCCCATGCTCCACACGGCCCATCCGGTCCGATAGGACAAGCGCCGCGTAGCGGGAACGGCTATCCGTATCCGCGTTGCCATACAAGAACCGGGCCGATTGCGCCCGCTCCAGCGATTCTCCTAGCAGCCCAGGCACAGCTGCGAAGCCCAGCCGCCCCGTCACCCGCTCCGTCCGGGCAAACTCGGGTACGATGACTTCCTCCTCCCCCGAACCCTCCACTCCCCGAAGGCGCGCATACAAGCGATCCGCCCGCACTCCGGCCTTCTCTTCGTTGCGATTCAGTCCGTACGCGCCTTTGTCGCTGCCGGCAGGCGCTCCAGCGCCGAGCGAGGCGTATAGATCCTCGACACCATTCCCGAGCGTACGCGCCGAGACCGCCCCCACGCCCCCAGATTGCAGCAGCCGGTGCATGTTCGGGAATAACGCCGGATCCTGATCAACCGCCTCCAACAGCGAGTAATCCAGCTCGGGAACGAGCAGCAGCATTTGCTTGCGGGCCCGGAGCTCCCATGCGGACGGGGTCGATGACGCATCCGCAATCCCGATCGTCCCCCAGGCAAGAAGGGAAAATACGACTACCAGCAAAGTACCCCGCTGCATCTGTTTGAGCTTCATAGGTGCATTCAACCTCCCGCCTACAGCCCACCCCAACGAATCCGCTTCCAGGGACAGTTCATGTTCCTGTTAGATTATCCGCATTTTCCCTTTTCTATCACGAAACCATGGCTTTATTATCCACAACCTTATCCACCGGCCGTGCATAGCTGAAGGGACGGGCTGGACTATGGATCAGCACCTTTCCACACAACCATCCACAGTATCCACAAACACGGCTGAAAAACATATCCCATTTGCAAAAGCTTAACAATGTGTCGACTACAGGGGGATTGCCGCGTTTATACACAATATCCACACCCCCTGTGGATAACATTTATCCACACGCTACGTAACGTTGCAGATTCCTCCATCCGTTTAAGTGGATGCGCCGGAGAAATAGCAACAGGCTTCACGCGAACCATTACCCATACAAAGCAAAAGACACCTGCTCGGTGTCTCTCCATGAATGCTCCGCCGCCTAAGACGGCTTGTTCCAATAGTTCTCCCTGTATTGACCCGGCGTCGTTCCCTCCAGCTTGCGGAAGGAGCGAATGAAATTCGCGGGCGAAGTATACTTCAGCTTTTCCGCAATCTCGGAGACTTTCATATCGGTCTCCACCAACCAGCGTTTGGCCATTGTCATGCGATAGTCCGATAAGTAGTCGCTGAAATTGACGCCGGTTTCCTTCCGGAACACTTTGGTCAAGTAATTCGGACTGTAATTCATACGGCGGGCGCACATCTCCAGCGTAAGATCGGTATCGAACCCAGTCTCGATCATATGAATGATCTGGCTGGAAATGCTTTGATACTGCTGCTCCTGCTTGTGCTCCAGATGCTGCAGGAACGGGGACAGGACCACATTCAGGAACCACTGTTCCACTTCTTTCACCGTTTTCAATTGAAAGAGCTGCGTAAACAGCGATTGCTCGTCGGCAAACACCTGATGAGGCGCAACACCGGCACCCTTAACAGCCTGAAGAATCTGCATGAGTAGGCGCACAAAGGACATGAACAGATCCTCATGGGTTCGCTCGTCTGCCGAAATCGCAGCAATGAATTGATTCAAGAACCGGGTGGCCTGTTCCCGATCCGCGAGCTTCAAGGCGTCGAGCAGCTGCCGCTCGATCGCATCGGGATAGTTCAGCTGCACGCTTTGCTCCGGCTGCACATCTTCGATGAAGAGGATGGACTCGTCTCCGAGCTTCATCCGGTACTTGAGTGCCTCCAACGCTTCTCGATAGGCGGGACGGATTTGTTTAATGTCACTAAACACGCGGCTGAACCCAATGCTCACTTTCAATTCCAGATACTGGCGGATCATCTGCATAATTCGATGGGCCGTCGAGTCGAGAAGGGTCTTGAACCGCTGGGCGTCGGTTTCGGTCCCCCCGAGCAAGGTAACCTGGGAATCCCCCATCACGACCGGGAGCAGTCTTTGCTCCATCGCAATCAGCTCGGCCACGATGTTATGGATGGCGAACAGCAGCAGATCGCGGTCCTGCTCTTCGAAGCGAGTGCCCATCAAGGTATCGATCTGGATCGTCATGACGCACATATGGCTCCAGGTCGTCGGGTACCCGAAGATCGCCAGCTTCTCCTGGATCTCCTGCTTCGCCATATCGCTCTGGAACAGCTTGAAGACAAAATACTCCCCCATTTGGCGGGATTGCCCCTGAGCCTCCTGCAGCAGTCGCGACTCCCGCTGCAGCAAGCCGCTAAACCGCTCGTTCAAAAATTCAAATTCATCGCGGCCCCTATCCGTGCCGACCGTTTCAGGCGAATTCAAAACCACCTCATACAATCTCCGGATGGGTTTATACATTTTCCTGGAACCCAAATAAGCAAACAGAAGGGCGATCACTAAAATCCCGATACAAATGTAAACGGTAAACCACCCGATAGCCTGGGATTCCTTACTCAGTTCATCGATCGACACCACCGACAAATAGATCCACCCGTTATAGACCGACCTCCTATAACTAATCCCTACGCGCTCCCGCTCCGAATGGGCCGTGTAAAAGCCCATCTCCGCCTCGGAAAAGGACGCGCTTCGACCGATGGACAGCTCGCGAAACGGTTTGCCCAGAAGGCCGCCTTCATTGCCGGCAAATACAACCTGATTCTGGTCCAGCACCAGGACATTTCCCATTGCGGTAGCCTTGCCGATCAGCTTATTAACCTCATAAATCGGGATCGTCATGATCAGCAGTCCGGTCGGATTGGCGGAATAGGCGGGAATTTTCTTAATCAGCTGGATACTCGTCGAACTCGTGGACCAGAAGGACGTGCTGGGATTCTTCACCCATTCCGCGTATCGTTCCATAGCCTGGGCATCCAGCGTCGACAAGCCGGTAGCGCCGATGGACCATTGGTAGTCCAGACTGATCAATTCCATGCTCATCGTGCCGAGCTCGTTGCTCTGAAGCTTAATCATTAAGGCGAGCAGGTTCTGCACCGATTGAACGTATCCGTCCGTCCCCTTCAGCTCCCCTCTGAGAGCATTGATCACAGCCGGCTGATTCATATATTGAATAGCGGAGTAATCAATTAAGCGCAGCAGCTGCTCGATCTGGGATTCCGACTGCTGCAGCATCTGTTGATTGCTCTCATAGACCTTGGTCTGCACTGCATCGGATGCCCGATAATAGGAAAATACGCCCAGCACCATAACCGGAAACGTTCCTAGGAGAAGGGTGAACCAGATGAGCTTGGTTAAAAATGTCCACGGGCGCAATTTCATAAGATAAGCCTCCGCTGATCGAGTACAAACCCCGGCTCGACCGTGTTCATCGTTTCCTTACTTGTACCTGCAACTACTCGGGAATGTCAAGATTTGCGGCACCTTCTTCCTTTACATTCCAGGAAGGAGGCGCCGCAAATCGGCAGGCTTTATTTTTTCTGGGCGTTGTTGTATTCGGCCGTAAATTCTTCAATCATCTTGTCGCCGCCTTTTTTACGCCACTCTTCCGTTACCTTGACGAAGCCGGCTTCATCGATATCTCCCATGATAAATTTGACGCGAGCATCGTTGACCAGTTTATCCAGCTCCGCTCCCAACTGCGTTTTCGTCGGGGACAGAAACGGCTCAATGACGCTTGGTACCGCATTAACCACCCCGTCGTTATACAGCTTCTTCACCTTCTTCGCCATATCGGACTCCGTCGGCCAGGCCAAGGTGGACGGAGCGATGCGCAGCTGCCCCAGATCGCCCACCTGATTCGTGAACATCTGCTCGTTCGTGAACACCGGATTGCCGTTCTCCGTTTTGTAGTGCACGCCCTCCACGCCCCACGCGAACGTTTTCAGCACATCTTCCTTCAGCGTATTCTCGAAATAACCTAAGATTCCCTTGAGGTCCGCTTCGGTCTTGACGCTGGATTTCGGGAACATGAACACCCCGGAGTAGCCGGAATTCGCGGGCAGCTTGACTCCCTTCGGCCCTTCCAGTCCGATCACGAAATCGATCTTGGCGTTCGGATTCAATTTGTACAAATCCGCGTGCTTATTGGTCGCGTCGTCGATGCTGGACAAATAGATGCCGGCTTTGCCCTGATTGATGGCTTCATGGAGCTTCGTTCCTTTGAGGGCTCCGAAGTCCTGATTGATCAGCTTTTCGTCATACATCTTTTTGAGCAGCTTGAGCGCGTCCATATATTCTTTGGTCATGAAATCCGGGATGACCTTCCCGTCCTGCACGCCCCACTGATTAAACCCGCCCATCGCGGTGACGAGGACAGCGCCCGCATCGTTAATCACGTTATCGTCCGTCATGGACAGCCCGTAGGTGTCGTTTTTGCCGTTCTTATCCGGATCGTTTAATGTAAAGGCTTTCGCCACGTTGTAGAAGTCGTCTACCGTTTTGGGCTGCTTCAGCCCTAGATTGTCCAGCCAATCTTGACGGAAGATGATGCCCTTGCGTGCGAACGGACGGTCCCGATAAATTCCGTATATTTTGCCGTCTACGGAAATATTGTTGGCGATCTTATCGTTCCAATACTTCTTGATGTTGGGGAAATCCTTGAGGTACGGACCGATTTCCCAGAAAGCGCCGGCACGAATCGCATTGATAATCGCCGAGTTCTTGGTATCGAGGACCACCACGGCCTGAGGGAGATTGCCCGAAGCGATCGTTACGTTCAGCTTATCGTTATAGGAGGAGCCGGGAACGAAGGTAACCTCGAGCTTGCTGTTCGTTTGTTCTTGAATCAACTTGAAGGCGGGGTTGGAATCATCCGTCGCCGGCGGCTGTTGCCCATAGAAGGGCGAGATCATACTGAATTTGACTTGCTTTGGCGCCGGACTTCCGGTTGCTGTCGCTCCGCCCTCCGGGCTCGCGCTGCTATTGCTGGGAGTTTCTCCTCCGCAAGCGGCTAATAAGGACGCGGTCATGGCCGCCGTGCAGATGACGGCAAACCTTTTTTTGAACGTTTTTTGCATACAACACCCTCCGTTTATATGAGTTATTATGTGAAAGACAGAAAACCGTAACCCTCCCTTGGCCTTCTATCCTTTTACCGAACCGAGCAAAACCCCTTTGGCGAAATGCTTCTGCAGGAACGGATACAAGAGCAGAATCGGGACCGCCGCCACTACGATAACCGCATACTTGATGCTTTGAGGCGGGACCGACATTTCCGCCACCGTACCGGCATCGGTGAAGCCTCCTGACGACAGAAGCACAATTTGCCGCAGCCAGACCTGAATCGGCCACATTTTCGTATCGTTCAAATACAGAATGGCGGTAAAATACGAGTTCCAATGCCCTACCGCATAGAAGAGCGCGAACGTGGCCATAGCCGGCAAGGATAAAGGAATCACGATTTTGTACAATATCTGCAGATCGTTGCAGCCGTCGATTTTGGCCGATTCCTCCAGACCGTCGGGAAGCTGCTGGAAGAAGTTTTTCAGCAAGATCAAATTAAACGCGCTGATGGCCGAAGGAATCCAGAGAGACCAGTACGTATCCAGCAGCCCCAGGTTTTTGACGACCAGGTATGTCGGAATCATCCCGCCGCTGAAGAGCATCGTAATGACGATCATCAGCATGATTTTCCCCCGGCCGCGGAGCGTTTTCCGCGCCAAAGGGTACGCCATCAGCGTGGTAACCGCGAGATTGATCAGCGTGCCTACAACGGTAATGAACACGGTGATCCCTAAGCTGCTGGAAATGATTTTGGTCGAAAAAAGAAACCGATAGGCGTCGAGCGAGAATTTGGTAGGAAAGAGGACGATTTTGCGGACCAGCAGCTCCTCGGACGACACAAGCGATCCCGACAAGACAAAGATGAACGGCAGAACGGTAATGACCGCTACGAGTAACAGCACCAGGCCATTGGCTGCGTCGAACGCTCTACTGCCCCATGTACGCTGCCTCATGCTAATAAACCCCCTCTTCGCCAAATTTCTTCGCCAGTTGATTCGCGGCTATGACCAGGATCAGGCTCACAAGAGATTTGAATAGCCCTACGGCGGTACTGTAGCTGAACTGCGCATTGACAAGACCGGACGTATATACGTACGTATCGAATACTTCCGCCACATCCCGATTCCCGGAATTGAGCATCAGGAAGATTTGTTCAAAGCCGGTGTCCAGAAAGCTGCCCAGCCTCAAAATCAGCAAAAGCACGATTGTCGCCCGAATGGCTGGTAGTGTTACATGCCACAGCTGGTGCCAACGGTTGGCTCCGTCGATACGGGCCGCTTCATATTGCTGCTGATCCACGCCCGCCAGTGCCGCTAGGAAAATGATCGTCCCCCAGCCGGTTTCTTTCCAGATCACCTGTGACGTGATCATCGAGCGGAACCAATCCTTGCTGAGCAAGAAATTGATTTTATTTGCTCCCACGAAAGCCAGCGCTTCATTGACGACACCGCCCTCGGTCGTAAACAGGGTATACGTCAGCCCCGCCACGACGACCCACGATATAAAGTGCGGGATGTAGATAATCGTTTGCACCGATCTTTTGAAAAATTCCGCCCGCACCTCATTGAGCATAAGCGCTAAGATGATGGGCAGCGGGAAGAAAAAGAGCAAATTGTATAAGGCCAGCACCAGTGTGTTGCGGAACAGCTTCCAGAAATCCGGATTCGAGAAGAAACGCTCGAAGTGCTGCAGGCCGACCCAATGGCTTTTCATGATCCCCGCGAAGGGCTGATAATCTTGAAAGGCGATGACTACGCCGAGCATGGGCAAATATTTGAACAAGAGAAAAAATAAGACACCGGGGATCAGCATGGCATACAGCATTTTTTCTTTATTGATGTCCCGCAGGAGCTTCTTCAGATACCCCTCTTGAACGGTGCTTGTTATTGAAGGTGTGGATGTTCCATCTCGCTTCTTCCAAGCCGTAGTTCTGTCCATCTGTCCATCACATCCTCCAACCATCTTCGTTAGCCCTCATGTTACTAGTCGGATTGCGTTTCCGTCGATATTCATTTCATTGGTTGTTTCGAAGGAACAATCATTTTCTGCCATGGCTCTGTCATCTTCTACACAACTTGATAGGAAACCGGCGCTCCCTTGTATACGGTCATTCCGTCGCAAACAATCTCGCAGTGGTGCGGTTTCATATGAACATCGATCCTTCGTCCCCGGAACATGTAGCCGGTGATCGAGACGTTCCCCGCAAGCGGCGGCTGCGGGAATACGATGAGCGTTCCGTCGAGCTGCGGCTTGATTCCGGCCATCCCGAATACGAGAGCTTCCGTCCCCGTGAGGCCCGCTACGATATTGCCCCTTTTGTGGCTCGGCACGGCAGGGCGGTCGCAATAGTGCTCTTGAGGGAAGTACGGCAAATGCCGGCCCATCCAGAACAGCCGCTTCAGGACGTTCCACGCCAGATCGGGCTGACCCTGCTCCCATAAAGTGAGGGCGAGAGTCGGACTCTCTCCCGTATAGCTGCCTCCGCCGGACCAGTCCGGATCGTTCAGTTCGTAATGGAGGGAATCTTCCGCCGAAATGCTGCTTACGCCGTAGGGAGCCAGAAACGCTCCGTCACGCAAATGCTTCAGGAGGGTGGTAGACATGTCCGGATTGCACACCCCCATTCTCAGCGTGTCGAAAGCCTGAATCGTATACACCCGCTCCACGTGCCCGTTCGGGTACCGGCAAATGAACCATCCGTTTTCCTCATCCCATAGGTGCTCCCGAATCGCTTCTCGGATCCGGCCGGCTTTATCCCGCCATGTTCCGGCCTCGTCCAGTTCGAGTCGTTCCGCCATATCGGCCAAACGGTCGTAACACCAGGCTCTTTCGGCGTTCGGGCTCGACACCACATGCTCATGGGCGGCGCTTCTCATTTCCAGCAGGTTGTGCTGCTTGCCGTAATCGAGTAATTCGTTCCACGCCGGCAGCCGCTCTTCGTCGGCCAGCAGCAGCTTTTTCATCAGCTCGTAAAATTCGAGTCCATCGCCGTATTGCGTCACATTGCACCAGATCAAATTGAAAAAGGACCACAGGCTGTACGAATAAGGTACATCCTTGCCCAGACCGCTGGGCGCAAATCTCGAATGACGCTCGATGCCGCTGTCCGCCATCAGCTGCGCCAGCTCCATCGTCTTGTCGCTTCCCAGCATCAAGCCGAGCATCCGTCCTGCATACCCGCCGGCGTCCCACGGATAACAGCAAATGCCGGCACCCTCCATCCCGGCCACGACCGGAAACGGCTGCATCGCGAAATCGGGATGGTCCCACAGGCAGATCAGACCGCTGATGAGCGAGCGCCGGTAGTAATCCTCCAGGCCGGGAATGTCGCTGGTCAGTCTAGGAACCGACTTGCATGTACGCTCAATACGTTGCTGCCATACCTTATTGGTCCGCTGCTCCCAGTCCGCAAGACTACCGCCGTCGAGCGTTGCGGATTCTCCGGCGGGCGTCAGCAGGAGGGCCAAGCGATACACCGCCTCTTGCCCAGGCGCCAAGCTGGCCGGCTGAACCCCCTCTTGCAGCAGCGTCATCCGAACCTGATTGTTCTCCCAGATCCCCGAACCGGTTTCTTGCGTCTGAGAGCCTAGGGGAGGATGGCCGAAATCCCAGTCGTCGAGCGATTGGATCGCGGGATGTCCGGGCGTGACCTGCGGCTCGATCCGCAGCTGTATGCCGCGATCCGTCCGATTGACCACCCTTACGGTTAGCACGAACCCGGCCCGATCCGCCAGCGGAACAAGGGCGCTTCGTACGGAGAGCGAAATCAACCGCTCCTCCACGAAATAGTGGTAGGTTCCGGTTCGCTCGATCCGATCCGGCCGCCATTCGGCTCCCGCATATAATAACCCGCAATCCCCTTTTCCTCGGTTCCCGGTATCGCTCACGGGATGCCCGTCCGCCTCGAATTGAAGCAGCACTTGAACGTCCTGCGCTGCAAACGGCGGCGAGAACAAGCCGCTGACGCCTGCTACCGTATTCGCCAGAGGCGCTGCGGTACTATATCCGCTGCACACCCAAATGTGATTGGCTGGAGCCACGCTGGCCCGCAAATCGAAAGCAAACTCATTCAATTGATAGCTCATGGTATCACCTGTCCTTTGTACTCCTATCTTAAGGACCGGTCTCCGTTTCCGTCGATATTCATGGTGTGGGTTGTTTCGGCCGAACAATCATTATCTGCCTTAAAGTTGTCATTTGCTCCACAAAAGAAAAAAGCACCCTCTCAGGTGCTTCAGATCGTTGACAACCTCCGTGCGAATCTCAAAGGGAACGAGAATCCTCTATTTCTTCGTCTCGTTCCCTTGACTACGTTTCTAGATCCTCTAATACACTTCAGCTGACCGCCCCAGCTCCTGATTGAGCCTCCACATCTGCCTGCACGGAGCGCGCCGCTTGATTGCAAGCCGAGATGCTGGCGTGGGCCACGGCCATCACTACATCTTGATCGATCGCGGAGCCCCGATAAGGGCGCCCATCTACGGCGATCTCCACCGCTGCCTCGGCCTTGGCCCGCTCCCCGTGCGCCATCGATTGCAGCTCCAGGTCGATGAACTCCATGTCGAACGGCATGGCAGATTTGATACACTGGATCAACGCCTCGATCGCCCCGTCGCCGGTTGCCGAATGAGACTGAACAGCGCCCGTGATTTGATCGGCGATCGTAACGGAAGCGACCCGGTTCTTCAGGCTGCTCGTCACGACTTGCACATCCTGGAGGACGAACCGCTCCAGCGTCTGGTTGATCGTACTGCCCACGATCCGGAGCAATTCGTCATCGGTGACGTGCTTCTTCTCGTCGGCGATCGCCTTGAAGCGGGTGAACAGCTCCTCCAGCTGCCCGTCCTGCAGCGCCACCCCGAACTCGGCCACGCGATGCTGCAGCGCATGACGGCCGGAATGCTTGCCCAGGATGATCATGTTGCGCGGAATACCGAGCGCCTCCGGGTCCATGATCTCGAACGTGTTGCGGTTCTTCAGCAACCCGTCCTGATGAATGCCCGACTCGTGCTGGAACGCGTTGCGGCCGACGATCGGCTTGTTGTACGCGATCGGGAAATGCATCGCCCGGCTGACCATCCGGGACGTCTCGTACAGCTCCGGCAGCACGATACCCGTCTCCACGCCGAGTGCTTCCTTCCGCGTCTCGATCGCCATCACCAGCTCCTCGAGCGAGCAGTTGCCGGCGCGCTCGCCGACGCCGTTGATCGTCACCTCGACTTGCGATACCCCGGCCTGAATCGCCGCGATGCTGTTCGCGACGGCCATCCCCAGGTCGTTGTGGCAATGAGCGCTGTACGCCACAGTATCCCCGCCCCGCACATTCTCACGAACCCGGCGGAACATGCGGCCGTACTCATCCGGCAGCGCGTACCCCATCGTGTCCGGGATATTGATGATCGTGGCGCCCTCGGCGATCACGGCCTCCACCAGCTCGAACAGGAACTCCTCCCCGGTGCGCGAGGCGTCCATCGGTGAGAACTCGATCCGCTCCACATGCTGCTTCGCATAGGCGACCATCTCCCGGGCCATCTGCACGACCTGCTGCTGCGACTTGCGCAGCTGATGCTCGAGCAAAATTTGCGACGAGGAGATGAACAGGTGCAGCCGACGGAAGCCGGCGTCCTCGGTCGCCCGGATCGCCGCGTCGATGTCCGGCCGGAGCGCCCGGGCGAAGCCGACGATCTCGACGCCTTGCAGCTCGCGGGAGATTTGCTGCACGGCCGCGAAATCCCCGGGGCTCGAGATCGGGAAGCCCGGCTCGATCGCATCGATGCCGAGGCGGGCGAGCTGGCGGGCCAGGACGATTTTCTCGCTCGAATGCAGCGAGGCGCCTGGCGATTGCTCGCCGTCACGAAGCGTCGTATCGAAAATCGTAATTTTTCGTTTGCCTGTGGAAGCTGTAGAAGTAGTCGAATGGGTTGTCATGGGAATGCCCTCCTGATTAGGTTGAGTATCTTACGTTCAACGTGCGGAGAGACGCCAAAAAGCCTGCCGTCTCCTGGATAAGAGACGACAGGCGTGCTGTCGCGGTACCACTCTCGTTGACCCGGATAGCCGGGCCCGCTCTGTCGCGCCGCCGAACCATGCGGATGCTGCAGGTCGGATCGACGCGAACCCGGTATCGGGGGTTGGCCGTGAAGACTTGAAGCCCGCTGCGCATCCAGCAGCTGCCGTTATCGTCTTCCCGCTCCCGGGCGAGTTCCGGAGAGGCTCCCTGCTGCGTCGCACCGACCCGCAGCTCTCTGGCAAGGAGCTCCCCCCATACTATTCCCGTTCATCACGTTGTTTTATAGGATTCATAAATAAAAAAAGCCCATCGTCTCATCAAGAGACGACAGGCTGGACTGTCGCGGTACCACTCTTGTTGGCCCGGTCAACACTTGCACCGAACCCCCTCGGAACCCGATCACAGGGGTCAACTGTCCACAGCGTACGGTCCGCCAAACTCGTGCGAACGTTCCGTAGGGCCGCTCCCGGGCGAGATTCGGATCAGGCATCGACTGCGTTGCACCACCCCGCAGCTCTCTGGACGACTCCTTCACGTACTGCTCCCGTTCCAAGCGTTTACCAAGAATAAAAGTTGTTATGTATTATAGTATGCACGGAAGTCAAATGTCAATCCCGATAATTGCATTTTTTCCGCATGTTCCGTTTCCATTGTGCACTTCGTCCTCATTTTCTGGAGGGTCCTACTATAATTGTTCCTCCCCTATGTGCCCTCTCTTTTTTTATGATAGAATGGTGAAAACGTTGCCACCACCCCTAGACAGGACGCGACCTTATGAGGAAAAACATCAACCAATACCTATACATGCAGTTAGCGGATACATTGCGCGGGCAAATTCAGACCGGCGCGATTCGAACCGGGCAATTCCTCCCTTCGGAGAACGAATTGTCCAGGCAATACGGCATGAGCCGCATCTCGGTACGCAAGGCGTTAGAGCTTCTAGTGCACGAAGGGCTGGTCATCCGCAAAATGGGGCAAGGCACCCTCGTGACCGCCCCGGTGATGGAGAGCAGCCCGGCCAAGGTGCGCACACTGCGCATCGCCAGCGCGTCTCCGTCCCATTTTACGAACCACTGCTTCCCTTGGCTCATCCAGGAGTTCGAGAAGGAAGTGCCCGACATCCGGATCGCACTGCTGAACTTCTCATCGAGTCAAATGTGGGAGTCGGTGCACGATTCGAAGCTGGCGGGCGTCGTACCCGAGATCGTGGTGGTCTCCGACCGGCTGTTCATGGATGTGGACGACTTCGGCGACTATGAGGATTTGAGCCCATCGGTGCGCATTACCGGCAATTTCTTCTACCCGAAGCTGCTGAATGCGTTTCGCCATAATCAAGTGCTGAAGGGCGTGCCGGTTACGTTCAGCCCCGTGTTCATGGTGTACAACCCCGTTCTGTTCGAGCGGGCGGGCGTCCCGCTCCCCGACTCGTCCTGGACGATTGAGGACATGCTGGCCGCGGCCAAGGAGCTGACGCTCGATACGAACGGGGACGGCATCATCGACCAATATGGAATCGGCATTTCGTCGAGCCATACCCGCTGGCCGGTCATCGCGCTGCAGAACACAGTTGATTTTGAGAGTTTGGCGGAGGAGCCGGAACAGCTAAGAGCGTCGCTCGAGATGATCCACCGCATGCTGTACCTGGACCGAACCGCCGTGCTCCATACGTTCAACATGAACCAATGGGGCCAGGATCCGTTTCTGAACGAAAAGGTCGCCATGGTGTTCACAACGGCACTCGAGCTGGCGTACTGGAGGCAGTGCGGCATGCCGTTCGAGCCTCAGGTGGCTCCGATGAAGTTCGGCCCGCGCAAGTCGACGCTTCTCGTAGCGAACGGCCTGATGATGCCGACCGACTGCGACGAGCCGGAGCTCGCTCAGGCGTTCATCGAGTTCATCATTCGCCCGGACATCCAGGAGCAGCTGCTGAAGCGGTTCGGATTCCTGTCCGTGCTGAAGCCGATCAACGACCAGCTGCTCGACCGTTCCTTCCTGGAGGCGGCCAATGTCGCGGACAGCCAACTGACCGATTCCCACTTCGGGATGACGATCTTCCCCGACAACGAGTGGCTCGACGAGCTGAGCCGGGCGCTCTCGCTGTTCTGGAACGGCTTGAACTCGGTGTCCCAGACGATCGACAAGATCCAATCGACGCAAAAAGCTCGTTCCCGCGTATAACCTACGCAATGGAACGAGCTTTTTATTACACAGACCAAGCCTCGAGCGAGAGGAGCGGCTCGGCCTTCATCGAGAGCGGGGTGAACTGGCCCCGCTCCCACTTCAAGTAGGCCGCCGCGGCGATCATCGCGGCGTTGTCTGTGCACAGGCTGAGCGGCGGCACTAGCAGCGGAAGCCCCTCCGCCTCGCAGCGCGCCGTCAAGGCGTCGCGCAGGCCCCGGTTGGCGGCGACGCCGCCCGCCAGCAGCAGCTGGCGCGCGCCGAATTCCTTCGCGGCGCGAAGCGACTTCTCGACCAGGACGTCGACGACGGAGTCCTGGAAGCCGCGGGAGAGCCGCACGGGGTGGATCATGTCGCCGCGCATCTTCGCCGAGTTCAGCGCGGCGAGCACCGCCGATTTCAGCCCGCTGAAGCTGAAATCGTACGAATCCGCCTCGAGCCAGGCGCGAGGCATCGGGGTGCCCTCGCCCGGCTCCGCCTGCTGGGCGAGCCGGTCGACGTGCGGGCCGCCGGGATACGGCAACCCCATGGCGCGGGCGACCTTGTCGTACGCCTCGCCCGCCGCGTCGTCGCGGGTCTGCCCGATGATGCGGAACCGTCCCGGCGCTTCGACGTGGACAAGCTCGGTATGGCCGCCGGAGACGACGAGCGCCATCAGCGGGTACTCGAGCTCATGGACGATCGCATTCGCATAGATATGCCCGGCGATGTGATGCACGCCGATGAGCGGCAGCCGCAGCGCGGCGGCGAGCGCCTTGGCGGCGACGACGCCGACGAGCAGGGAGCCGACGAGCCCCGGCCCCTGCGTGACGGCGATCGCCGACAAGTCGGAGAGCCGGATGCCGGCCGTGCTCACCGCTTCGTCCAGCATCAGTGTGATGCTCTCGACATGCTGGCGCGAAGCGATCTCCGGCACGACGCCGCCGTAACGCTTGTGAGTGTCCACCTGGCTCGACACCATATTCGCTAGCACATGACGGCCGTTCTCGACGATCGCCACCGACGTCTCGTCGCAGCTCGTCTCGACGGCCAGGATGAGGCCGCGTTCCTTCCCGCTACGATTCGGCTCTGTCATACGGAATCTCCACCCCTTCCACGCGGCTCAGCTCCGCCCACATGATCAGGGCATCCTCCCCGTTGTCCGTGTAATAGTTTTTGCGCAGGCCCCCGGGAATGAAGCCGAGCTTGGCGTACAGCCGCTGGGCGACATAGTTCGTCACCCGCACCTCGAGCGTCATGCGCTCGGCACCGAGGAACACGGCCGCCGCTTGCATCTGGGTCAAGAGCCGCTCGCCCAGCCTGCGCCCCCGATAGCCTTGCCGCACGGCGATATTCGTAATATGGGCCTCGTCTACGATCAGCCACATCCCCGCATAGCCGACGATCTGGCCATCGAGCTCCATGACCAAGTAATGGGCAAAATGGTTGTTGGTAAGTTCGTTGTGAAACGCGCCTTCCGACCAAGGAGTCGGGAACGCCTCCCGCTCGATCTCGCTGATCGTAGGAATGTCGTCCACGCGCATGGAGCGGAATTCGGGCTCCAGTGCTCCGGCTGACTCAGCATGCTCCGTCAAAAGGATCGCCTCCTCGCTGCTGCTTCTCCTTCTCGAGGAGCTTCGACTCCGCTTCCGCGAGCTGCGTGTAGTTCGGGATCAAGCCATGCACTTCGTCACGCTCGCCGCGAAGCGTGCGCTCCCAGGCGAGCTCGCCGACAGCACCGGCTTCGATCGCTCGGGGCACGGCCGCGATCCGATCCGGTTCGCGCGAAATGAGCGGCTCGAGGAGCGGCTCGAAGCCGGCCGTCTCGCCGATGAAGACGATCCGGTCCGGCCGGTCCGCCGTCTCTGCCTCGAGTATCCGGATCCGCTCGACCCAGTCCGGGACGAGCCGGATGCCGTCCGGGACAAGCGTCGAGCGCTCCCCGTTCCGCCATTGGTACAGGCCTGTGAACGCTTGCTTCCGCCGGGCGTCGAGCAGCGGGACGTACCAGATCGTCTTGCCCTGCACGGCCGTACCGCGGTCACGCTTCCAGGCGCCCAGCGCCATCGCTTCCAATCCGGAGACGGCCACGACCGGGATCCCTAGCGCCCACGCCATCGTCTTAGCCACGCTGACGGCGATACGGACGCCGGTGTACGACCCGGGGCCGCGGCCTACGGCGATGCCCGCCAGCTCGGCCGGTGCTACACCGTGCTCCTCGAGCAGCCGTTCGATGGCCGGCAGCAGCAGAATCGAATGGTTGCGCTCCGCTTCCGAGCTGAATTCGGCAACAGGCCGCCCTTGGTCGAGCAGCCCGATTGTCATGCACCCTGTGGAGGTGTCCAGGGCTAACCAAATGCCTGCCGATTGTTCTGATTGTTGCGTACCTTGAGGTTGTCCAGTTGCGTTCATGTTACGATTCCGTTCTCCTTCATGCTGGCGCACCACGCTTCGTAAGGCTCGCCGCTCGGTCTCAATTCGAGCACGCGTTCTTCGCCGCCCAGATTGCGAATGTAGATCGATAGCCGGTCGTCGGGGAGAATCGGCTCGATGCGGCTCGCCCACTCCACGATCGTGACGCCTTCTCCGTAGAAATAGTCGTCCAGCCCCAGGTCGTCCGCCTCTTCGAGCGACAACCGATACACGTCCATATGATACAGCGGCAGTCGGCCGCCTTCGTATTCCTTAATGATCGTAAACGTCGGGCTGTTCACGAGGCCGGGAACGTCCAGATACTGGGCCAACGCTTGAGACAGCCGCGTCTTCCCCGCCCCCAGATCGCCGTCCAAGGCCAGTACCGCCCCCGGCTGCAGCTGCGGTTCCAGCAAAGCCGCGAAGCGAAGCGTATCCGCGAGGCTGGCGGCCCGATATTCATACAGCTTGTCCATGCTTGCCGCTCCTTCGCCCTCCCGTGCCATCCGCACCGGGGCGTAATAACTTGACCTTTATTATATCGGTCCCGTCGGCAGGCCGCAACATCACCGAACAGGGATGTAAATGCGGCGCGCGTCCATTATAATATTAGATAAGAATAACCACGCTACCTATGGAAAGGATGTTGCCCATGTCCGCACCCGCTCCGCAAACGTATGCCAATCACAGACGCCTCCACCCGCTGTTCCATTTCGTATTGTCCCTCTTGGTCGTCGCCGTACTCGTGGGCTCGCTCATCTACTTGGTGAGGTCGCTAGCCGACAACGGCCAGGTAGGGATTTCGCTGCTGTTCATGGGAATCGCCTGCGCGCTCGTCATCCTGTTCCTGCTCGTGCGCAGCTATGCGGCCAAAGTACAGGACCGGGCCATTCGAGCGGAGGAGCAGCTGCGCCACTTCGTCCTGACCGGCCGGCTGCTCGATCCCAGGCTCACGATGCGCCAAATCATCGCCCTCAGGTTCGCCGGGGACGAAGAGTTCCCCGCCTTGTCCCAGCGAGCGGCCGAGGAGCAATTGGCCCCGGATGCGATCAAGCGGGCTGTCCGCGAGTGGCGCGGCGATTATCATCGTGTCTAGAACGGTCCTCCTGCTCACCATGATGCTGTTCGGCGTCGTCCTGTCGGTACAGGCGACGCCGGCTTCCGCGGGATTCATTAGCGGCGTGAAGAGCTTCTTCCAGCTTCCCGGCGAAGTGGACAGGCTTCAGACCCAATACGAGGATACGAAGCAGCAGCTCGACCGCGCCAATCAAGAGCTGGACGTCGTTTCCCGGGAGGCGAAGGAAACGCTGCAGCAATTCAAGGAGAGCGAGCAAAAGCTGATCGAGCAAAATGCGAGGCTAGCCGAGCAGAATGAGCAGCTTCAGCGATCCATTCAGCTGCTGCAGCAGGCGGAACGCGAGCGTGCGGCCAAATACCGCCGGACGATGACGATGATCTTCACCGCGGCCGGGCTGATCGTACTCTACTTCGTCTTGAACCGGGTCATGCGGGTCGTGCTCCGTACTCGATAAGAACAGTGGCACAGGAGAAAGGGAGCCAGGAAATGCGCATTTTGACGGACGACACCTCCGCCGCGGGCACGCTCGCCCGCAACACGGTGAAGCTGAAGCTGGAGCCCGACGATGCGGTCCACTTACTGCATCCGCGGCAGCTGATCGCGTTCCAGGGCGGCTCTTCGCAGCGGGAAGACCGGTTTCTCGACTTGAAAGGCATCGTACGAAAGAAGAAGTTAGTGAAGGCGAAGCTGACCGGACCCGCGATGGCGTATATAGCCCTGCCGGCCGGCTATTGCATCCAGCCGGTTCCCGTCTCGGACGCGAATCGCTTGCTGTTCGAATTCCGGCATTTGCTCTATTTCACCGACGGAATCCGCATGGACAGCGTCGTGCAGAGCGCCCGCCATCTGCTCGTGACCCGGGATTTCATCCGTATGCGATTCTCCGGAACCGGATCGATCGGCTTGTTGTCGCAAGGCCCGATCGAGACGTGGGAGCTCGACCCCGAACGCCCTACATTCGTCGAGACGCGTGCCCTCATCGCGTACCCGGATAACGCCCATCTGGAGCTGTGCGTCTATGGCAACCACCTCGCCAGCCAACATATGGCCTACCATTGGAAAATCACCGGGACCGGGACCCTCCTGCTGCAGGCCGCCTCGGCCGACCCGAGCTTCGAAGAGCAGTTGGCCGGCGACGGCCTGATCAAGCGGACGCTGCGCGAGCTGCTCCCATTCGGCAACATCTGGATCAAATAAAAATAGCTGCCCCCAGCATCGTCGCGTACGAATCGGGAAGGCAGCTATCGATTTTTCCGGGAAGCTTCACATCTCCATCAATTGATTCAAGGACACGGTCCGGGTGTCGCTCGGGTTGTTCGCCGCGTGCACCTTCGCCGTCTGACTGGTCGCATCCACTTGATCGATCCAGACGGATTGGCCGTTGTGCGTGACGTTAATAATGCTCGACGACGCCAGAATTTGCTCCGCACGTTGTATATCCATGGGCTCACCACCTCCTTCAAGTGGGGTAAATCCGGTTATTCTTCGTCTTGGAGGAGGGATTCGACATGGGTCATCGTATCCGTCGACGTCTCCTCGATCAACCCGTTGTGCACCGTAACCTGCCCGCCGCCCAAGCCTTCATTGATCATCCGGTCGATGTCCATGAAAAAGTTGTCGCGGCCTTCGTGATCGCAATCTCTGCAGGATACATCCGGCATCGTGCTTCTCCTCCTTTTGACCGTTTCTCAGATCGTGGTCCGATCTTGCTTAGATTTCCCCTCCCTCCCCCAATTCATGTGTAGACCGGCGGTTTTTTGCCCACAATGTAGAGGAGCGAACTTATTCGGCTAACACATGCAAAAATGAGGAGGGGAATGGCGATGCATACGGTGTGGAAAGGCGCGATCAGCTTCGGGCTGGTTCACGTCCCGGTCAAAATGTTCACGGCGACCGAAGATAAGGACATCTCCATGAAATACATTCATAACAAGTGCGGGACGCCGCTCAACTATGTCCGGACGTGCCAGCATTGCGAGCAGGCGGTCGAGTGGGAGGAAATCTCGCGCGGCTACGAATACGAGCCCGGGCGGTTCGTGCTGTTCAGCAAGGAAGAGATGGATTCGCTCTCGGAGGCGAGCAAGGAAATCAAAATTCTCGACTTCGTCGATTTAACCGAAATCGATCCGATCTACTTTCAAAAAACGTACTACTTGGCGCCGAACGAAACGGGCACGAACGCGTACAGCCTTCTCATGGAGGCGATGCGGCAAAGCGGGAAAATCGGTATCGCCAAGGTGTCGATCCGCTCCAAGAGCAGCTTGGCGGCGATCCGTGTCATGGAAGGCTGCATCGTGATGGAGACGATCTTCTATCCCGACGAGATCCGCGCCATTAAGCAGGTGCCGAACTTGCCGGAGAATCCGGCCGTGAACGACAAGGAGCTGTTGATGGCGAAAATGCTGATCGAGCAGCTGTCCACCCCGTTCGAGCCGGAGAAATACAAGGACGATTACCGGGAAAAAGTGATGCACCTTATCGAACAAAAGGTGGCCGGCGAGGAAATCCACATCAGACCGGAGCAGCCGGCTGCGAACGTCATCGATCTCATGGCCGCCCTGCAGGCGAGCCTCGAGGCGACCAAGCCGGTCAAGCTGCCGGCGGATGAAGCGGCTCCGGCCAAGCCGCGGGCTAAACGAAGTACGGCGAAGAACAAAGGAGCGGGCACCGGCTCCTGACCTTGGCGGGTCAGGGGGCGGGGCTCGCTCCCTTTTTTTGAGTTGTTATACTTGCTCAAACGTGCATTCCGCCGGCGGAACATCGACGAACGACTGGATGTTCGGCTGCCTGAGCGTCCCGTAGGTCGTCCATTCGAGGAATTTGATCTTCATCGTCAGCGTAGGACGCAGCCATACGGCGGTCTTGTGCCGTTCCGGGACATTGGCGAAGGGGCGCTCCTCTACTCGCATTCCTTTTACTTGCTCGGTCAGATTGCGCCAATCCTCCACAGTCATGCGCCCCGCCCCCGCGTGGCCGATGTAGACGAAGCGGCCGGCATCGTCATACAAGCCGAGGAGCACCGCGTTCACGATCCCATCCCGATACGTCACGCCGCCGACCGCCGCGATGACATCCTTGTACAGCTTCTTCTTCTGCCACCGCTTGTCCTTCCCGCCTTCCGCGTACTTGCTCGTCATGTCCTTGCACACGATGCCTTCCAGCTCATGCTGCTCCGCTACTCGGAACAGCGCTTCGCCGTCCGGGAAGTTCGCCACGAGCTGCACCCGCTCGTTTGGCTGCACGATGGAAGCGAGCAGCTGCTGACGCTCCTGCAGCGGCCTATCCGTCACCCACTGCCCGTTATAGTACAGGACGTCGAAGATCATATACGTAACGGCCACCTGCCGGCGTGCGATCTCCACTTGACTGAGCTTGCGGACGCCGTCCCGCCGCATGACCTGCTGGAACGACGGCTTCCCGTCCAGCAGGGCGATCACCTCGCCATCGAGGATGACGGTGTCCGCGGTGCAATAGTCCCGGATGGCCGTCAGCTCCGGATATTGCATCGTCCGGTCGTTCAGTCTGCGATTCACGAGCCGCACCTCGGTCCCGTCGGAATAGACGAGCATGCGGACGCCGTCCCACTTGATCTGATACACCCACTGCTCTCCTTGGGGAATCCGGTCGGCCGCGATCGGCTCGAACGGAAGGACCGGCTTCAGCTTCATGACGTCCGACCCGGGGCCGATGCCTCCGCGGCGAACCATTTGTACAACGCCTGCGTGCCGCTCTCGGACTCGCCCATCGCCGCGAGTTGATCGTACAGTGACCTCGCGAGCTTGAGGCCCGGGAGGGTGATGCCCATCTCCTCGGCGGATTGAAGCGCAATGCCCATGTCCTTGATGAAATGCTTCACATAAAAGCCCGGCTCGAAATTGCCGGTGATAATCCTCGCTCCCAGATTGCTCAGGGACCAGCTGCCGGCGGCCCCCGACTCGATGCTCTTCAGCACCGTATTCGGGTCGAGCCCCGCCTTCTCCGCGTAGAACAAAGCTTCGCAGACGCCGATCATGTTCGTGGCGATGGCGATCTGGTTGCACATCTTCGTATATTGGCCGGCACCGGCGCCGCCTTGGCGAACGATGTTCTTCCCGAGCACCTCGAAGATCGGCAGCATCGCCCGGAACGCGGCTTCGTCCCCGCCGACCATGATCGACAGACGGGCCTCCCGCGCCCCTACGTCGCCTCCCGATACCGGAGCGTCCAGGGAGGCCAGACCGCGTCCCTTCGCCTCTTCATAGATCCGCTTCGCAAGCGTGGGGCTGGACGTCGTCATGTCGATCAAGGTCGCGCCTGGCCTCGCCGAACGGAGGATGCCTGACTCCCCTAGATACACTTGCTCCACGTCGGACGGATAGCCGACCATGGTGATCACCACGTCCACGGCCTGCGCCAGCTCGCTCACGGTCGATTTCCAGACCGCCCCCGCTTGGACCAGCTCGTCCGCTTTGGAAGGCGTGCGGGTGTAGACGGAGACCGGATGTCCGGCCTTCAGCAAATGCATCGCCATGCTCCGCCCCATCACCCCGATTCCGACAAACCCGACTGCCACTTCATTCCGTTCCATTGCCGCTGATTCCACCCTTCTCCTTCGGACTAGTTACCCTGATCCCTATTATATAGGATGTCCCCGCGCTTGTCAGAATACGTAATTCAACCCGAACACGACGGTGTAGAACAAGAGGGCGGAGAGCAGCACCCAATCGATGTATGGCCTCTCGCTCGTGGTCGTCCTGCGAGCCACATAGGCGATGAACAGATAGAGCGTGAACATCCCGCCCACATAACGGGTCCCGCTGAGCAGCGCGCTCGCCGAGTACGAGATGATCAAATAAGCGAACGAATAGAGCGCGTAGGAGAGCCGGATCTTGTTCGTCATGTAGATGAGCAGCGCGAACGACACGAAGAAGACCGTGATCTGCGGCAAATAAACGCCGACATTGAACAGCGGCTTGTGATAGGTCAACGCCCGGCGCATATGCTCCGCGAGATTCTCGGCGAAGAAGCCGAACGTCTGCCCCCAATGGTCCTTCTGATGGAACAGGAAACGGAACCAGTCGCCGCTCACCACCTTGTTCACCGACAAGTAGATGCCGATGCCGACTGCCGGCAAGGCAACCGTGAAGATTCGGGGGAATAGCCCGCGCAGCCAGACGCGATAGCGCCTTTCCCGCAGCAGCCTGCCCCATTCCTGCTGAACGGCGAGCTCCACCGCGATCGGAATGGCGAGCAGCACGCCCTGATTGCGGGTCAGCGCCGCGAGCAGACCGAACAAGCCCGCGATCCACCATCTCGACTGCCGCATGTGATAGAAGCACAGGATGCAGAGCGTGACGAATACCGACTCCGTGTACACGATACTGAAGAAGAACGAGACCGGATAGAGCAGCCAGTATTTGACCGACGCAAGCGCAAGCTTTCCATCCTGCCACTCGCGCTCCACGAGGCGCACGAGGTAATACATGCCGACGAGCAGGAAGGCGTTGGAGATCACGATCGCAGCGACGTAATAGTCCCCATTCACGATATATCCTTGGAAAAATTCCACATAGAAATCCGGAATCACAAAATGCAATAGCCGGATCAACCAGGGGTACAACGGGTAGAACACGATCAGGTTCTGGTCTTCGCCGGTGGACTGATAGCCGTTCACGGCGATGTTGATGTAGTGGTACGAATCGTATTCATACCACCAGCTGCCAAGCGTGAAGCCGAGATTGCCCGCTCCGGAAGTGGCCGCGGCATAGCTCAGCGAGGCGAGGAAGATGAGAATACGGGTGACCAGGAACAGCCCGATGACCGTGAGCCATACTTTCTTGCGAGGAAGCGGCTCATAGCGTTCCGATAGGACCGGCTGATATACAAAATGCCGCATCGCCCGGACGTCTCTTAGCCTGGACCCCTCCGGGAGCAGCACTTCGCCCCACACCTTGACCAACAAATAAACCGCGCTCACCAGCACGATCGTCAAGCTCAATCCTTTTACGAGTAAAGGCAATAAATCTTCCATGATGGTTTGAAATCCTCTTTCACAGGTTGCTTTATTGTAGATAACTCTCCTAAATTAACGCAAAAAAGCCCCTTTTGGTTTCAGGTTCAACGGGGAAACGGCAGGGCGATCCAGAACTGGAACCGTCCCGCTTCGTGGATGAGCCACACTCGGCCGCCATGCAGCTCGACGATGTTCTTCGTGATGGAAAGGCCGAGCCCCGCTCCAGGCTGCGGCTCTTCACCAGGCGTTGCTTTGTAGAACCGGTCGAACAGCTGCTCCGCCTGCTCCTTCGTAATCGGCCGTCCCCGGTTCTCGATGCACAGGCAAGGCCCGTTATAGTCCGTCCCTGCCATGATACGGATTTCCCCGGGCTTAAGCGAGAACTTCAGGGCGTTGATGAGCAAGTTGTCAATCGCCCTCGCGATGAGCTCGCTGTCCGCCAGCACCGGCAGCGGCTCCGTCTTCCACTCGCTGCGGATCGCCACGTCTTGCAGCTGCGCGATCGGCTCGAACTCGTTCAGCATCTGCTTAAGCAGGTTAATGAGATCGAACTCCGTCTTGCGGAGTACGACCTCGCCGGCGCTAAGCTTCGTATATTCGAACAAGTCGTCGATCAGTCTTCGCAGCTGGTCGGTTTTGCTGTATGTATTCTCGATGTAGCGCTTCCGCTCCGCCTCTGCGGCGTCGGGCTGGTCCTTCAGAATCGTCAGGTAGCCGATAATGCTCGTAAGCGGCGTTCGAAGATCGTGGGAGACGCTGGTGATGAGCTCCATGCGGGACTGCTCCAGCTTCCGCTCCCGCTCGAGCTGCTCCTCGAGGCGCCGCGCCATCCCGTTGATGTTCTTGGCGACCATCCCAAGCTCGTCCCGGCTCGCCACGTTCAGCCGGACGGACAGCTCCCCGTCGGCGATCCGGTTCAAGCCTCGGTTCATCTGCCGGATATTCCGCATCTTGCGCAGCGTGAACAAGTAGAAGTAAAACACGAACAGCACGATCACCAGAATGAAATTGAACAGCTGGTGGTCGGGGAATGTGTACGCTTGCTCCGGTACCAGGGGGCCGCTCACGATCAGGTAGGCCTCGGCTCCGCGATACCGGATCGGCGAGAGCAGCGTATACGGCTGCCCCGGACGAGGCTCCGCGATCGCGTCCTTCGTCGCGATCAGCGCTTCGTACACGTTCCATTGCGTGCGCGCGGCTCCCGGCGAATGCAGCAAGACGCGGCCGGACGTGTCGGCCACATAGGCCTCCATGCCGCCCGCCCCCGATGTCTCCGTTAAAACAGCGGCAGCCGCTCCAGGTTCGGACTCGAGCTGCAGCTCCAGCTCCGAGAGCAGCTCCTGCACGTTCCGCTTGCTCGACTCGTAGCTGATGTACGGCTTCTTCTGAAACTCCTTGGAGATCCGGTCTATGGCCACCGCCGTGAAGAAGCTAAGCAAGGCGCAGACGACGAAGGTCAGCATCAGCTTGACCCGCAGCGTCGTTTGCAAACGGTTGGACAATTGAAGCAGACGCTCAATCAATTTTGTAGCCCACTCCCCACACGGTACGGATGATCTTCGGCTCCCTCGGATTGCGCTCCAGCTTCTCGCGAATGTTCCGGATATGCACCATCACCGTATTCTCCGAATAAAAGTCCTGCTCCTTCCACACGCGCTGATAAATCTTATCGACGTTAAAGACATGGCCGCGGTGCGAGGCGAGCAGCTCGAGGATGGAAAATTCGATCGGGGTGAGCGCGACCTCGCGCCCCTCCACTGTAACCTGGTGCCGAGCCGTATTGATGATCAGGTCGCCCACTTGAATTTCGTGCTCCAAGACCTGCGCCGGTCCGGGGGACTGCGCCCGGCGCAGCAAGGCCTTCACGCGGGCCAGCAGCTCGAGCGGATTGAACGGCTTGGCCATATAGTCGTCCGCCCCGAGCGACAGTCCGGTAATCTTGTCCATATCGTCGCCTTTGGCGGAGAGCATAATGACCGGGGTGTGATCGGTCTCCCGGATGCGGAGGCAAGTCTGGATTCCGTCCAGCACCGGCATCATCACATCGAGGATGATGAGCTGCACCCGCTCCCGGGCCAGCACGGCCAGCGCCTGCTCGCCATGCTCGGCCTCGATGACTTGGAACCCGTCGTTGCGCAGGTAGATGTGAATGACGTCGCGAATTTCGCGATCGTCGTCCACGACCAGCACCGTCGTCATCCCGACTCCCCCTTCGCTTAATGCTTACTCTAGTTTGGAATGGATGTCTCTCTCGTATACGACTATTCGACGGCGAGCGGCCGGCGCTTCTTCTGTCGCAGCGGAAGCAGCCGCCTCATCCCGGCGAAAAAGACTTCGACGAGCAAGATCGCTCCGGCGGCGTCGAGCAGCACGTGCTGCTTCACGAAGACCGTAGAAGCTATGATGCTCCAGGCCACCGCGATCAGCAGCCCCCGCGCTGCCGGCGGCAGGGCGTCGTTCCGATGAAGCCCTTTGATCATGGAATAGCAGGTCAACACGTGAATGCTAGGGAAGCAATTGAACGGCTGGTCATTCGAGTAGACGAACCGGACGATGTCGATGAGCCACCCGTCTCCCTCCAGAACCGGCCTCGGTACGGTCGTCTGGAACACCGCGTATACGATGTAGCAGCCGACCATGCCCAGGCATAACGTCGCGAGCGTCCGATAGTACATACGCCGGTCTCGGAAGAAAAACAGCAGCAAGGTCCCGGCAATGTAAGGATACCAGATGACGTAGGGAATAATAAAGACCGGCAGGAACGGAATGAGCCGATCGAGATCGGATACCAGGCTGGACACGTCCGGCACGGGCTGGTTCAGCATCGCATAGAAAATATTCAAGAATGGAATCCACAGCAGCCACAACAGCGGTAAATACGCGCGCAGGCCGCGAGTCGTTTCGGTTCTTACGGAAGTTGGTAGCATCGGGAACACCTCACTCTATTTTTTGACGCAAACGTAGACGAAGGCCGGCGGAACGTTGAGCGGCACGAAGCGGATCGCCCGCAGCTCGAACATCCGCTCGAACTGCTCCCGCATCTGCAGCGAATATTGGAACGCGACAAAGGTGCCGCCCGGCTTCAGGGAAAGATCCAGCTGATGCAGAATCCGGTCTCTCAGGCTCCGGGGAAAGTTGGCGAACGGCAGGCCGCTTACGATGCAATCGGCTTGAACGATCCCTTCCTTGCGGATCGCGTCATACAGCTGCAGCACGTCCGGATAGCAGGCCAGCTCCGGGAATCGGGATTCCAGTTCCCTGCGCAGGAGCGGCTCCTTCTCGAACAGGACGAGCTTCGCGCCAGGCCGCAGCCGGTCCCGGAGGACCGACGTAATCGGCCCGGTACCCGCCCCCAGCTCGGCGACGCTCGACACACGCTCCCAGGGAATGGCGTTCGCCATCGCCCTGGCCAAGTAGGACGAGCTCGGCGTAACGCTGCCGATTTGTCCCGGGTGACGCAGGAATTGCCTCAGGAATAATAGCTTCTCTTGACAGAGCTCTTGAACCCGAGCCGTGATTGACATCAACATGGCGGCGCCATCTCCCTTTTAAGCTTCGTTTTGGATCTGAACTCATCCTACCGAAAACTTCTGCGGAAAAAGTGAAGGGAATTCTGAATGTTTTCTTAAGAAACAAAAAAACTCCGGAGCAGATCGCTCCAGAGTGGTTTAGTTTGTGCTAGGCGCGAGACCCGGTCCTCTCCTCGGACCGACCCGGTCTCCCGATCGAATAATACTGGAATCCGTAAGCCCGCATCTGACGCGGCGTGAACACATTGCGTCCGTCGATCATCAAAGGCAGCTTCATGTTCGACCTGACTTCCGTTAAATCGATCCGCTTGAACTCGTCCCAATCCGTCAGCAGACAGACAGCGTCCGCCTGGTCGGCGGCATCGAGGGCCGAGACGCACCATGTGACGGAAGCGGTTCCCATGAGCCGCCCGAAGTTGCTCGTCGCGATCGGGTCATAGGCTCTTATCGCCGCGCCGGACTCCAGCAGCAGCTTTATGATTTCTAGAGCCGGCGATTCCCTCACGTCATCCGTATTCGGCTTGAAGGCCAGCCCCCAGATCGCAATCGTACGCCCGCGCAGTGGCCCCAGCGTTTCCCTCAGTTTCCGGACGATGTTGAACCGTTGTTCTTTATTCACCTCTACAACCGCTTTTAACAGCCGGAAGTTATAGTTCTCGTTCCCGGCGATTTGGATCAAGGCTTCCGTGTCCTTGGGGAAACAAGAGCCGCCGTACCCAATGCCCGCCTGCAAGAAAGCCGGGCCGATCCGTTTGTCGAGCCCCATCCCTTTGGCTACCTCAGTCACGTCCGCCCCCACTTTTTCGCAGATGTTGGCAATCTCGTTGATGAACGATATTTTGGTCGCCAGAAACGCATTGGAAGCATATTTGATCATCTCGGCACTTCGAATGTCCGTCACGACTATTTCATCCGTAAAGGGGCGATACAACTCCCGAAGCACGGCTTCCGTCGTTCCGGATTCCACGCCGATCACCACGCGGTCCGGATGCAACGTATCCTGCACGGCCGAGCCCTCCCGCAGGAATTCCGGCGCTGCCGCGATCTCGAAGGGAAAGGAGGTTAGGCCCGCCACAATCGCATGAATTCTATGATTCGTTCCGACGGGAACGGTGCTCTTCGTCACGATGATTTTGGGCTCGTTCATGCCCAAGGCGATGTCGCGGGCCGCCTCTTCGACGTGGCTCAAGTCCGCTTCCCCCGACGGCAGAGACGGGGTTCCTACCGCAATGAAGATCAAGTCCGAGCGCTTGACCGCTTCCCGGATATCGGTCGTGAACTGCAGATTGCCCCGCTCGGCATTCCGAATCAGCAGAGGCTGCAGACCAGGCTCGTAGATCGGCACTTCCTGATGGCGGAGCCTTTGAATTTTGGACGGATCCCGATCCGCGCATGTAACGTTGTTCCCCAATTCGGCCAAGCAGATCCCGGTTATCAGTCCTACATAACCGGTTCCGATCACACTGATCCGCATCCTGAGTCCTCCTCCATTTTGGATATCCAGCCTGTTTCTAAAGAGTTAGATGCCGGCCTCCGATTTCCTTTCCATGAAGGCGTGCATATAAAATCTTAACAATCCGGGTATACCGGGTACCGGCTAAAGAAAAGCTAGTCCTAGAAGGGAGGGGTGTCGAATGGCAGCTGGAACGCCGAATAAAGGGACCGTCCTCGCGGAGGGGCACGAAATCACGATTACGAATCCGACCAAGGTGCTTTGGCCCGAGAAGGGCATTACAAAAGCGATTTACTTGGAGAAGCTGCTCGAGCTGGCTCCTTACTTGCTGACGTATTGCTCCAACCGTTACTTGACGACAATCCGCTACCCGAACGGGATTCATGACAAATCGTTTTACCAGAAAAACTGCCCGGAGCCGAAGCCGGCCTTCGTGCGTACCGCGGTCATGGAAGGCATCGAGTATGTCGTGCTGGATTCGGTTCCGACCTTGCTGTGGCTCGGCAATCTCGCCTGCCTGGAGTTCCACGCCTCCTTCCACTACGTGAACGACCAGCTGCCCGCGGAATGGATCCTGGACATCGACCCCTCGCTGGATTACGAGCCGCGCATCATGCAGGCTGTCCTGCTCATCGGCGAGGCGCTCGACAAGATGGGCATCCAGAGTGTACCGAAGACGTCGGGGGCGACCGGAGTTCAAATCTTCGTCCCGATCCAGCCCGGGTATACATTCGAGCAGCTGCGCACGATCGGCCAGTTTATCGGCACCTACATGGTCCAGAAGTATCCGAAGCTGTTCACGATCGAACGGTTGAAAAAGAACCGCGGCGATCTCATCTACGTCGACTACCTGCAGCATTGGTACGGCAAGACGCTGTCGTCTCCGTACACCCCGCGCGCCCGGGCGGCCGCTTCCGTCTCGACGCCGCTCGAATGGAGCGAGGTCGAGCTGAACGTCGACCCGCGCGATTTCCATCTGCTGAACATCAAGGAACGGCTTACGCAAAAAGGAGACCTTCTCTCGAAGGTCCCCCGCCAAAATCTCGACCGCGTCTTTAGTATCCTTAAGTAACCTTCCCTCAAATGGGAGGTCAACCGACATCCCCCTCCTCGTCTAGGAGGGGTACTACCTATACCCCCCTCCCAACGTTGGAGGGGAAGCGACTCGAACGAAGTGAAGAGTGGAAAGAGAGTGGAAAAGAAAAAGATAGGTTCCGGCGAGTTTTGGCTTGAAGCTCCTACCACCTGCACTTATATAATCCAAGGAGCTTCAAACAAGATGTCTGAGCGGAAGGAACCTACTTTTACTTTGGAACGACCGCCCACTCGTAACGGAGTACGCCTTTCTTACACCGACTTCTTCAAGCTCTCCAGCTCCAACGTCACCTTCTCGATCATCTGCACGAACGAAGTCAATTCCTGCGAGCTCGCCGCCTGCGTACGCGCATGGTGCGCCGTCTGCTCCGACTCCTGCATCACTTGCTTCAGAACGATCGAGATGCCGTTCAGCTTTTGCTCGATCTGCTCCATCGCCGTCTTCGAGCGGGCGGCCAGCTTGCGCACCTCGTTCGCCACGACATTGAAGCCGCGCCCCTGCTCCCCGGCACGCGCCGCCTCGATCGCGGCATTCAAGCCGAGCAAATGCGTCTGATCCGAAATCTCCTGCATCAGATTGCCCATCGTATAGATCTCCCCGATCTCCTGAGAGAGGCTGTTCACCATCTGGTGCGCGTGCTCCTGCGAGTCGGCCGTCTGCAGCGCGGTATCGGCGACCGCTTGGCTGCTGCTGCTCAGCTGGACCATCATGGCGGCGAGCTCCTGGACCGCCCGCGTGACGCCCTGCAGCAAGTTGCCCTGATCCTGGGTAAGCGTCTCGAGCTTCGCCTTCTCCTCGCGCTCGTAGGCTTCCAGCACCAGGCTGGAATCCAAGTTGAACATTTTGGCCAGAGCATGGGTCACTTCCACCCATTCATGGGGCAGCACTTGCTTGAAGTGAGCGGTCGCCAAATCCAGATACAGCATATATGTACCCAAGTACCACTGCGTCGTGAGCCCGATCTTCGAATGGACATGGCCGATAAACAGCCTCTTCTCAATGAAAGCCTCGTCGATCTGGCCGCCCGCCAGCGTCAGGAAATACCAGCGCTGCGTCTCCTTCAACCGATCCAGCGTGCTGTGCTTTTGAATAATGGCGGCCAACTCCGGCTCTCGAATAATGCGAGCGTACAGCTCGTCCACCAAGACGTTCACCACTTGCTCGAATTGCGCACGCTTGCCGGCCAGCAAGCTCAAATCCTGCTCCGTCAAACCGATATAGTCCAACTGCTTCTGTCTTGCGGCGGTTAACCGAATCATGAAGGTCTCCTCATTTTCTGTACGAAGTAAGTAGGTCTTAAGAGGCAATTCGACACGAAGCTACATTTTTCCTGCATCTTCCTGTGAAAATTGCCCCGCCGGCTGAGCGGGATCCGGGCGGGACACCCCGTCAACACGCCGACGGCGCCACAGAGTGAGGAGGATGCCGATCGCCAGGAGCCCGGACACGAACACACTTCCCTCCGCCCCGAAGGAACCGCCGGACAGGAGAGGAGACGCTCCCAGCTCCGGCACCCAGATCGACGGGACAGGCGTCCCCGAGATGGGAAAGCCGAACACGGCCCCCTGCCCCGCATACCACGTCCCGTGAAGGCCGATCGGCATCCAGAGGCTGCCGGTGCGCTCGCGGCATAACGCCAGCAGCACCCCGAACAACGCCGTATTCCACAGCGGCAGCCCTCCTTGCCCATAGGCGCCGGGATTCAGCCCGTGCATAAGCGTGAACAGCAAGGCGGGACCGAGAATACTGGCTGCTAGTCCAACCCGGTGTCTCAGCACCCCTTGGGTGAAGCCTTGCAGGAACACTTCCTCGTTGACCGTAACGAGCCCGAGCAGCAGCGCATGCCACCCTATCGCCCCCCAAGAGAACTCGGCTGTGCGGTGAAAGCCTGCGACAGCCCCGCTCCCGCTCATCACCAAGAGGACGGTCAGCAGCAGCAGGAGGCCGAGCAGGCTGCCTTTCACGAATCCGGCCACACTGTGAACACCTTCAGCCGCCCCCATCGGCCACTCCCGATTGCCGCCCCTTCTATGGATCAGGACCGAAGCCGCTATGAAGCCTACCGCCTGGGCGATCGTGGATCCGTAATAGAAAAGCGGATCGTTCCAGAGCGCCGAGATCCGACCCTCATCAGAACCGGCGGGGAGATGTATGGCCGCTAAAACTACGACCGGGATCATTAGGATCAGCGTGAGAACGAACGCAGCCGCGAACACGAGCGCGATCTGTCCCCAGGCTGGCCAAAAGCGAGCGAATCGATGCAACGGCACCCCTCCTGAATCTGGCTAATGTTTCCATTGTATCGCGTTCTCCGTCTGTCTTCAAAAAACACAGAAATAAGTTGTTATAGAACAAGCCGTAAAACCCATGCCTTAGGCGTTTTGGCCTTCGGATGCTGGGCGGCTAAAGCCGCCTCAAGCATCTGAAAAAACCAAACATTTGTTCCCTTTCTGTGGTATACTCGATCTGAGGTGACGTCATGTTACGAACATACAAGTTCCGTTTGTATCCTACAGCCGAGCAGCAAGAAAAGATCCGTTTTACACTGGAACGCTGCCGATTGCTATACAATCGTTTGTTGGAGGAACGAATTTACGCCTACAAAACAGAAGGTAAAACACTCTCATACGGTCAGCAAGCGAACACGTTTAGCGAACGCAAACAGCATATCCCTGCCTTGAAAGAAGTCCATTCCCAAGTTTTGCAAGACGTCGCCAGACGGCTCGACAAGACGTACCAAGCCTTCTTCCGCCGTGTCAATAGCGGCGAAAAGGCGGGGTTCCCGCGATTTAAGTCGAGAAGCCGCTACGACTCGTTCACCTATCCGCAAAGCGGATTTACTTTAGAGGGAACTCGTCTCCAACTATCCAAGATCGGAGAGGTGCGAATTAAGCTGCATCGGCAGCCGCACGGGGCAATCAAAACATGCACGATCAAAGTAAAAAACGGCCGCTATTACGCTTGCCTGTCGTGCCAAGTCGAAGCGCAGCCACTTCCCAAAACAAACCGCCGAGCGGGTGTCGATCTCGGCGTCAGGCAATTGGCAGCAACCTCGGACGGACAAGTTTTTGAAGCGCCGAAGCATCTGCGAAACAGCGAGGCGGAGCTCAAACGGCAACAAAAGAAGGTATCCAGGAAACAGCGTGGCTCAACCCGCAGACGTAAAGCAGTCATGGTCCTGGCACGGCAGCATGAGCGCGTAGCCAATCAGCGCAAAGATTACGCGCACAAAATAAGCAGGAAGCTAGTCAACAACTACGATCTCATCGCCTTCGAAGATCTGAACGTGCAAAAGATGACGAGGAATCATCATCTTGCCAAAAGCATTGCGGATGCGGGATGGAGCGGACTCGTTCAATTCGTGACGTACAAGGCTGAGAGCGCCGGTCGTCAGGTTGTACGAGTTGATCCGCGCCATACATCGCAGAATTGCTCCTCTTGCAACAAAATCGTGAAGAAGACACTTGCTGAACGTGTGCATCACTGCCCGCATTGCGGCACAACATTAGACCGGGACGTGAATGCGGCGATCAACATCCTGACACGTGCGAAGTGGCAAGTCTCGTAACCGAACCAATAAAGGTCAGGCTCGGACGGAGCCTTCGCGGAGGGAGGAGGTTACGAGTCCCAATGATTCGAGAAGCCTGCGGCTTTAGCCGTGTGGAGTCGTCACACCTAGTATTCTACTAGTGGGAGGAAGTCGCAGCATGTGAAGGTGCATCAAGCTCGCCGAGCAGTCGAGCTCCTCGGCGGACCAGATCCGTATCGAAGCCACCCGGCAAGGCACCGCCGCCGTCGCGGACGGCATCGTAGCCGTGAACGAAGCGGGCCGCTCGTTCCGCGACATCGTGGACCGCGTCACGAACGTGTCCGGCCAGACGGAAGAGGTATCCGCGGTCGTTCAGCAGCTGAGCGGCGGCGCCCAGCTCATGCTCGCGTCGATCCAGCAGATCGCGCAGGTGTCCGAGCAAGCGGCCGACAATACGCAGCACATCGCGGCCGCTACGGAGGAGCAGACCGCCTCGATGGAGGAGGTGTCCGCCTCGGCGCAGGCGCTGGCCAAGATGGCGGAGGACCTCCAGACCGCCGTCTCCCGGTTCAAGCTCTAGATCTATCATAAAGCGTATAACATTTGGTACGGCTCAAGCCCCCTCCTGTGTGATATGATGCAGAGAGGGGGTTGTTGCGTATGAATATCGCCTTCAGGTATCAGTCCAGGAAGTATTTGATGCGGCTCGTCTTGTCCGTTTCCCTGCTCTTGATCGTACTGCTGACGGCTTCGTCGGCGGTTCTCTATGTGCACACGGAGCGTACGGTCCTGGATATCCAGCAATCGGCCAGCGAGAAGATGCTCGGCCAGACGATCTATAACCTGGACTCGATGAACGAGATCCTGAAGACTACCATCATTTCTTCCTATTACGACACGGATGTAAGCGACTTCATGTATGCCGATCTCCGTGACACCTATACGCTGTACCAGCATCTCGCCGCCTTGGAGCGTATGATGAAAGCCGCGCCGTTCCTTCATTCCATTGTCATCTTTAACGAGCGCAACCAGTGCTATTATTCGTATTCGCCCTCCGCCATCCAGGCTTGTCAACCGGACGGAGGCGGCCTTCTGACGGCGCGCTACGTCGCGGAGCACCCGTCCCTCCCCAAACTCACCTTGCTGCCGGTGTCCGCCGCCTTGGACGGCGGCGAGCGGAGGCCGATCGATTATTTCTCTTATGCGATGTACAGCGACAAGCCAACGGGCGGCCAGCAAAAAGGAATGCTGATCTTGAACGTCCGACCCGACTGGCTGTTCGCGCAGCTCTCCGGGATCAACCGGCTCAAAGACAGCGGAACCGGCAGAATGCTGCTCATGAACGGAGCGGGTGAGCTGTACGACCCGTCCCGCCGCAGCTGGTCGGCCGGCGGAGAGCTGTATGAGTCTGTGCTCCGCGAGATGAGCAGCTCCGGGAAGAACGCCGATCTGTACGTACACGGAGCGGGCGGGAACAAAGAAATCGTGTCCTACATGCAGTCCGAGAACTATGATTGGGTCGTCGTAAGCGTCCAGCCCTATGCGCAAGTATTCCGGGACATCCTGCGGATGCGCACCGTATCGTTCTATATTATCGCGATCTTCCTGGCGCTCGCGCTTGCAGCCTCGGGGGCCGTCGCACTCCGGCTATACCATCCGATCGAGATTTTGCTGCGGAAGGTGCGCGGGAGCCTGCTCGCTGCCCAGCCGGAATCCGGCGCCGATCGGCGCGATGAGCTCGCCTATATCTCGAGCGCCTTCGACCGAACACTGGAGCAGGTCCACCTGCTGGAGCGGAGCCAAGACGACCAAGGCCGCATTCTGCGGGACTATGCACTAAAAACGATCGTGCTCGAAAGCGCGGTTACCGCACCCGAGGAGCTGCTGGAGCTGATCCGGCACCATCGATTGAGGATCGTTCCGGACCTTCCGTATGTGCTGATCGGCTTCCATGCGGACGACATTCGCCCGCAGCAGGCGGACCCGGTCGACCGTCTTGCCTATGCCGGCGCCCACGCCGTCCCCCTTATCGCAGCTGAAGCGCTCGAGCCTTGGGATCGCCTCGAGCTCATCGGAATGGAGAACGGCTGTACAATTGCCATAGCCGGCTTGTCCGGCCCAGATGACGCCGATCGGGAGGAGCTGATGACGCGGGCGCGCGCCGTGCAGGCACAAGCCCAAGCCCGGCTCGGACTCTCCCTGACCGTCACGGTCAGTCCGCGTGGGCTGCAGCTCGAGGAGATGAGCGGTCTGTACGCACGGCTCCTCGATTATGCGAACTATCGGATGATCGCCGGCCGGATGGCCTTCCTCACGCCGGAGCAGCTCGGGCCGAATCTACACTCCGGCCAGTTCCTCTCCTCGCCGGAGCTGGAGCGTCGGCTCTCAGAAGCGGTGAAGGCCGGGCATGAGGAGAGGGCTTACGCCTGCCTTGCGGAGTGGTTCCGCTCCCTCTGCGGCCTGAAGTACGAGCAGATGCTGTACGGCATGTTCCATCTGCTCGGCACGCTGCACAAGCTCGTCGAGGAGATCAACGCCAACCGGCTGCACCCGGTCGCGCTGGATACGCGCGAGATGTACGGTCTGCTAGCGGAGGTCGATACGCTTGAAGAGGCCGAGCAGCTGTTCCGCGACCGGATGGGGGCGATCGTAGCCGGGCTGAACGAGCCGGGCGGCGAACAGACGCACCAGTTAGTAGCTCAGACGGTCCATGAGATTATCCATACGCGCTACATGGACGCGAACCTCTGCCTGCCGGAGATCGCTTCGATGGTTCGGCTGTCGAGCGCTCATGTTAGCAAGCTGTTCAAGCTGAAGTACGGGGCAGGCATCCCCGACTATCTCAACGAGGTGCGGCTGCAGCAAGCGATTGTGCTGCTCAGCCAGCAGGACTACAGCGTGAACCAGATTATGGAGCGCGTCGGGTTTACGAACCAGAGTTATTTTTTCCGGCTGTTCAAGAAGCGGTACGGCACCACCCCGAAGGAATACCGGCTGCGGCAAGTGTTATGACGATGCGTACCGCACATTCCCGGCGTGGAGTACAGTCCATTCCGCAAAGTACAGTCCGCGCGGTCAGTCGATTCCGGATATTACAGTTTCGTAAACGCTCTCTTCATGACAAGATGAAGGCAGATTCCCGCGGCCGGCATGCCGATGGCGGATCGATCGCTTGGAATCCCCGGTGATCCAAAAATGAGGAGGTCATGCTTTTTGAAGAAGAACACGAAAAAATGGAAGCCCTTACAGCTGGCAGGGGTAAGCGCGGTTGCGCTATCGCTGTTCGTTGCAGGGTGCTCGACCGGCGAGAAAGGCTCGTCCGGTGCGACTCCGAGTCCCGGATCCGCATCTGCGGCACCAACCGCCAGCGCGTCCAAAGAGAAGCTGCAGCTGCGCTGGTTCGTCTCGGGCAAGGCGAACAGCACGCTGCCAAAGGATGATTTCGTCAAGCAAGCGATCGAGGAGAAATTCAACGTTACGCTGAATCTCGAATACATGGCGGCGGGCACCGACTATGACAACAAGATTAGCGTTATGCTCGCCGGCGGGGACGCTCCCGACATGTTCATCGCCTCCGGCACCGCTTCGCAGAAGTACGCGACCGACGGGCTCCTCGCGGATATGACGCCGTTCGTGAGCGCCAAGACGATGCCCAACTACTTCAAATATTGGTTCAGCGAGAAGGAATTGCCGGGGTATGCGGTCGAGAAAGGCACGTTCTGGCGCGCGCCGCTCCCGTTCGCCAAGAAAACGTACCGCTCCTATTACGTGCGCAAGGATTGGCTGGATAAGCTCGGCCTGAAGGTGCCGACCACATATGACGAGATGCTGAACGTGATGCGCAAATTCACCTTCGACGACCCGGACGGCAACGGCAAAAAAGATACGTACGGACTGAGCGCAGCCGGCAATGGCAATTCGCTGTCCTACGACTTCCCGGATTGGCTGCAAAACGGGCTGATGGGCGCTACTATGATGGTAGGCGATCAGATTATCGATACGCAGACCGATCCGAAGATCCAAAACGTCATCGACGGCGTCGTGAAGGAAATCGCCGAAGGCATCGTCGATCCCGACTGGTTCCTGAACAAAGGCACCCAGCATCTGGACAAGGCGGCACAGGGCAAAGTCGGCATCGTCCTCTCCGACGAGACGTTCGCGCTCGACAGCATCCCGACCAGCTATCAGAACAAGACGAAGGCCATCTCGCCTCAGGCGAACTGGATCGCCTTCTCGCCGTTCAAGGATTCGGGTGTGTGGGTCGAGAACATCCCAGGGTTTCCGTTCCTGTTCTCCAAGACAACGGCGACCAAAGCACCGGCGAAGATCACCCGTTCCGTAGAAATTCTCGACTGGCTGGCCAGTCCGGAAGGGTATCAGCTGACCCACTACGGCAAGGAAGGGGTCCACTACACGAAGAGCGGCAGCACATTAACGCTGAACAATGCCGCAATCAAGAAGGACATCATCGATCAGGGCGACTTCCTCAACATCTGGAACTTCTTCACCCGTCTGGATGAGCCGGAGCGGCTGGGGTTGACGGTCGTCGATCCGTCCCAAACCGATCGCGACCGCGAGATCCTGAAGACGGTGAAATCCTACAAATACCTGCCTTCCATCGGCGTAAGCACCGCGCCGCCGGCCGGGATCAACATCGGCGACTTCCGGACGAAGATGCGGGAATTCCACGTGAAGCTCATCTTCGAAGAGAAGTCGGGCGCGAATTGGCCGAAATACCGCGCGGAGCTCATGACGAAGTACCAAGGCAAGGCGATCTTCGACGAGTACGCCGTGCAGGTCAGCGCCGCTCAAGGGAAGACGTTCAAGTTCGTGTCGAATTGATTGGGTTTATACAAAGGAAAGCGGGCCCTCTTCGGGGTCCGCTTTTGGCATTGCGATTATAGGGATTGATTAGCGCGTAGCGTTATCCGTCTATGCCATGCCTACGTTCGCCCGGCTCCAGCGGCGGCGAAGACCGGCGCCAGCTCGTCCCGCAGCGCGCGCTCCAGATACGGGTCGGCGCCCAGCTCCGACACGAAGCGGCGGTACGCCGCCGCCTTCGCGTCCAGCGCTGCGCCCGGCGCGCCCCGGCCACCCCCCGCAGGCTTCACCGCGCGGATGAGCAGGTTCTTCGGCGTATGCTCGAGATCGATGAACTCGAGAATCTGCGTCTTGTAGCCGAGCAGCTCGAGCAGCGAGGCCCGGATCGAGTCCGTCGCGAGCGCCGCGAACCGCTCGCGAATGATGCCATGCCCGAGCATCGGGGCGAGCGTCGCGTTGTCCAGCTGCCGGAACAGCTCGTGCTGGCAGCACGGCACGGACAAGATGACGTCCGCCCCCCAGCGGACGGCTTTCTCCAGCGCCGCGTCCGTCGCGGTGTCGCAGGCGTGCAGTGTCACGACCATATCCACGCGGTCAAGCCCTTCATACTGGGCGATGTCGCCCACGAGGAACTGCAGGCCGCCCAGCCCGAGCTTGTCCGCCAGCGCCTGGCAATGCGCGATGACGTCGGCCTTCAGGTCCAGCCCAACGACCCGGATGTCGAGGCCGCGCAGCTCCTTCAGGTAATGGTACAGCGCGAACGTCAAGTACGACTTGCCGCAGCCGAAGTCGACGATGTGCAGTGTCCGCCCGGTCGGCAGCGACGCCACCACATCGTCGACCATCTCCAAGTACCGGTTGATCTGCCGGAACTTGTCGTACTTCGCCGCCAGCACCTTGCCTTGCGCGTTCATCACGCCTAGCTCCACGAGGAAGGCGACCGGCGTCCCCTCCTCGAGCAGGTACTGTTTTTTGCGGTTGTGCGTCATTTCGGCTTGCCCGGCCCGCGTCGGGGGCTTCCGGAGAATCGAGGCTTCGCCCCTTTTGTTCATCAGAATATGATAGTCCGCATCGGTCGCCTGCACGAGCCCCTGCTTAAATCCGTCCTGCAGCAGCAGCTGCGCCATTGCCGCGACGGCCTGTTCCGGCAGCATGTTCGCATGCGTCACTTTTTGCGCGTAGTGATATTCGAACTGTATGTGTGTACCCGATTTCAGCTGAACCGGCTTCACCTTCACCTTGGCGTACCCGTCCGCCGTCTTGCGCCGCGGTCCGGAAATAACCGCCTGTACTAGTTTATGTTGCCCAATCAGCTCATTCAATAAAGGTGTTAACGTATCCATCGTGAAGCCCGACCCCGTTCCTGCAATATGAGCGCCGACTAGCGGCCATGGCTCCCATTATACCCCAAACCCGGCCGGTTATCACTTCACCTACTTCAAAAACCGGATGCAGAGCGGATACCGATAGTACTCGCCTTGTGCGGCTTTAATCGTAGCGATAAGGATGACGATGAAGGCGAACACCCCGAGCGCGAACAAAAGCACAATGCCGATGAGAATCACCACAAGAATGCTTGAGACGATGCCGTAGATGTACAAGGAAATTTGGAAATTCAAAGCTTCCTTCGCATGATGATCGATGTAGCCGGACTGGTCCTTTTTCATGAGCCAAATGATTAACGGGGCTAAAAAGGCAGTCACGAACGTCAGCAAATGCGCGAGCAAGGCCATATTTTTCTCGTCCTGGGTTACCATCCCGCACCTCCATCCTAGAAATCAACCAGCCCCTCGAGGCCTCCTCCCATCCTATTCGCGGCACACCGGCGTTATTCGAATGCAGCAGCCTTCGCTGGAAAAAAGTCTGGAAATGTCTTGACGGTTCGCGACTGGACTTTTATAATCCTATTAAAACAGTAGGAATTATGGTTTTAATATGGATAGGGGGACTTATAGAAATGTCGATTCGCAATGCCCGGACCAGAGGCAAATTACCCAAGCTGCTGCTGGGCTTAACATTAGCGGCGTCCATGCTGGCCGTCAGCGCCTGCGGGGAGAAAGCATCCGATACGAAGACTCAAGGCGGAGCGGCTACGCCGGCAGCTAGCGCCAAGAAAGAAGTGAAGGATCTCAAGATCGGTTACCTGAACGTGATGGACGATGCCCAAGCGATGGTGGCCTTCGATGCGAAGCTGTACGAGAAGAACGGGCTGAATGTGAAGATGCAGGCGTTCGAGAGCGGCACGGACCTCATCAAAGCGATGGTGGGCGGAGATGTGGACGCCGGCGTGCTCGGCTTCACGAATGCGGTCGCGTGGGCTTCCAAGGGCGCCGGGCTGAAGGTTGTAGGCGGAGCGCAGATGGGCTTCCATAGCATTCTGGTTCGGAACGACAGCGGCATCAACAAGGTCGAAGACCTGAAGGGCAAGCGCCTCGGTTCCCAAAAGGCCGGCAGCACCGCCGATACCGTGTTGACCGGCGTGACGCTTAAGAATGCCAAGCTGACCAAGAACGACCTGCAAATGGTGTACGTCGAGCCGGCCCAAGCGATCCAATCCCTCGCCGGGGGCGCGATCGATGCGGCGTTCGTGTTCGAGCCCTACGATAAGATCGCCACGAAGACGATGCCGGTGAAGCAAATATACGAGGTCGGCAAAGTGTGGCCGTTCCCGTGCATGGTCGTCATCACGACGGACGAAGCGCTGAAGAAAAACCGCGAAGGCGTGAACCGGATGCTCGATTCCCAGAAGGAAGCGATCGAGCTGCTGCAGAAGGATCCGCAGAAGGCGGCCGATCTCATCACGAAGCGCTTCATCGAAGGCGATACGTTGAAGACGGATAAAGGCGAAGTGAAAGCAACCTCCGTCATCAAGGAATCGATCGAATCTCAGCAGTTCAACTGGGAGATCAATGCCGATCATATCAAACGCATGCAGGAAATTTCCGATCTCTTGTTAGAGCAAAAAGCGCTGGATAAGCCGGTTAAGGTGGAAGACATTCTGGATCTGACCTGGCAAAATCAGCAAAAAAAATCGTAAGGAGATTTAGTCGGTGAACTCATCTACACCCGCTACCAAGAACAAGACTTCCAAAGCCGGCTCCTCCATACGCAAGGTGCTGCCGTTCGTCGCTGCGATCGGCAGCCTTCTTGCTATATGGCAGATCGTAGCGTTCTTCTTGCCGGTGTACCTGCTGCCGGACGTGCCGTTCGTATTCAAGCGGCTCTTCCGCAGCTTCACGAATCCCGATTTCATGAACGGGATCAAGAGCAGTCTTCTGCGTCTCGCGGTCGGTTATCCGGTCGCTTGCCTGTTCGGGGCCGTGCTCGGCCTCCTGGGCGGCGCTTCGAAGGCGTTCGCGCTGTACCTGCGCAGCCTCATCTCCATCCTGCAGTCCATTCCGCCGATCACATGGGTGCCGTTCTTCGTCATTCTGCTCGGCTTCGGGAACGCCACGATCATCACCGTCATCACAATCGCGAGTTTCTTCCCGATGGCGCTCTCCGTGCTGAACGCCACCGAGGGCGTGAACCGGACGCATCTCGAGCTCGCCCGCGTGCTCGGGGCGTCCAAGTCCCAGCAAGTGACCAAGGTGTTCGCCCCCGAGTCGCTGCCGGCGTTCATGACCGGCGCCCAAGTGGCGTTCGGCAACGCGTGGCGCTCGCTCATCGCGGCCGAGATGGTCGGCGGCGCGACGTCCGGCCTCGGCTATTACTCCAGCTGGCGGGGCGAGATCGCCGATATGGAAGGCGTGCTGCTGAGCATCATGTGCATCGGCGCGATCGCCGCCATCCTCGACCATCTGGTGCTCGAGCGGCTGAAGCGCAAGCTGCTGCACTGGCGCTATGTGCAGGGAGGGAATGAATAATGCAGACGATCCAGATCGACAACATCACGAAGCAATTCGGCCCGCTCGAGGTGCTCTCGAACCTCAATCTGACGATCGAGAAGGGCGAGTTCGCCGCCATCGTCGGCCCGTCCGGCTGCGGCAAGAGCACCGTGCTGCGCATGATCGCCGGCCTCGAGCACCCGTCGACCGGCCAAGTGCTGGCGAACGGTCAAGTCATCCGCGAGCCCGACCCTCAGCGCGTACTGATTTTTCAGGAGCACGCCCTGTACCCTTGGCGGACAGTCGAGGACAACGTCGGCTTCGGCCTGGAGCTGGCGAAGGTCGCTCCGGCCGAGCGCAAGCAGCGCGTCGACGCCATGCTGGAGAAGGTCGGCCTGAGCGGCTTCCAGAAGTATTACCCGCACCAGCTGTCCGGCGGGATGAAGCAGCGCGCCTCGATCGCCCGCGCGCTGGTGATGAACCCGGAGGTGCTGCTGCTCGACGAGCCGTACGGGGCGCTCGACGCCATCACCCGGCTCACGATGCAGAACGAGCTGATCAAGCTATGGCGCGGCTCCGGCAAGACGGTGCTGCTCATCACCCACGACATCGACGAGGCCGTCTATCTGGCCGATACGATCTACGTGATGAGCCCGCGGCCCGGCCGCATCGTGCGGACCGTGAAGGCCGACATGGAGCGGCCCCGCAACCGCAACAGCGCCGAGTTCGTCAAGCTCCGCGAGCAAGTGATGGACAGCCTCGACATCGGCACGTATACGATTTGAACAGTTGTAAAAGTAACGCAATCAACCCGATCTTATTGGATCGGGTTGATTGCGTTAGAAACTGTATCCTATCAGGGGCTAGTTGAAATCCGCGATTAAGTTCACCAGAGGCGTTCCGGCTGAATCGTTTCCGCTCCACACCTGGATGGAAACGACGTCTTTTTGGGGTCTGGTCGAGTGGCTGACACTCACTCGCACTGTATACTCGATACCACCTACTTGCATCTTGCCTTGCAAATATTCGTTATTACCTGTAACGATTACCCAATCCACCGAAGAAATGTTCAAGTCTACGCCCTGCGGCTCCACATGCATACGCCATTGCTCATCATTCGCAGTACCCAGTTCTACGTTAAAGTGCATCTTCTCCCCGATTCCCCCGAACAAACTATCAGCAGGCAATCGAATAAACCCATTCAATTTTACTTCTTCATCCATTGTGCTTCTTACTGCCAAGTCTGCAGCAGAAGTTGCCGTTTTATAGAATCTGTTATCCAACAAATCCACTTGAACGTCATACAAGCCGGCGGGCAGCCTAATGGTTGTAGTTACCTTGCCCTGACTGTCCGTTGTGTACACCTTCTTCAAGTCCGGCACAGAAACCGGCGTTCGCGAACCATCTGTGCCGATCGATTGAATCGTGAAGCGGATCGGCAGTCCTTCCAGATTCCCGGGGGTCCCGTTCTGTCCCCGCTGCACTTGCGCAGCCAGCTGCAGATCATTCGATTCGTCGGCAACACGGTCACCCGCATAAGTGACTGACGCGTTCTCCTTGTATGGTTCCAGGCCGATGATCATGTTCGCAACCAATTCCCGCCATTGACGATACACTACAGGATCCTTCGTGTAGTGGGTTTCGTCGGCTGCTACTGCGCCGGTATGGAGCAGATCCCTTGCCTGTGCAATTACTGGATCGGGTACGCCTGCAGTCTGGTTAAGCCGAATTTCCAACTCAGAGAGCAGATTATAATCCTCCATGCCGTCACGGAAGTTATTCAGCCTCTGCGAGGCTAACGGGCCCTCCGGTCCGGGATAAAACAACGATCCGTCCCCGTCGGCTCCCGGGAAGGTTCTCGGGTTCCAATTGCTTAGAATGCCGTCGGACATAGGCAGATAATTGTTCCACCGTGAAATATTATAATAAAGGAAACCATCGACATCTCTCTTATACGATAACGGCCCCATTAAGACCCTTGTATCACTCGGCTGGTATCCGTTGAACCAGTTCGGGAACGGATCCCGCACTCCTACTGCGATATACCAATATACTTTATCCCCACGCTGCTGAGCCCTTACCTTTGCATTATGATCGATATCATCCACCAATGGAACCCAAATATCGAATAGCCCGCTCAAGCCGCTTGCTTCGCCATACGTTCGATCTCCCCAATAGGTCGTCATGACAGGAAGATTCGGAAATCTGTCATTGAGCTGCTGTAAAATGGTCTTCGCCAAGGTGGCGTACTGCCCTGTAGCCTCATCAAAGCCATATACATAAGCCCTGTCGGCAAACCCGGCTTGCTCATATTCCGCCAAAGCCGTGCCGATCTTGGTCAGGAACATATCAATCCGTGCTTGCCATGTTTCCGGCTTGCTCAGATCGAAACCGACGCGGGGGTCGATATAGAGAATATTAAATTGCTTCAATCCCCATTTATCGTCGATTCTCTGCAATTCCTCAACGGTTGGAGGGGTACCGCGATAAATTAAATCCGGCTCGATCTTATAGGTTTCAAGGAAATCGACATATTTGTTCCACATTTGTTTTTTCTCGTCCGGGTCGGTAAGGCCGTAAGTACTATAAATATTTACGGGATTCGAAGACATGGATGTCGGCAATATAGGTCTCTCCTGAATCGAAAACGGCCATACGGTTACATCAATATCTAACGTTTGGACGGGAATACCATCCGCTTCGAACGTCACAGTCACGCGGTAATTACCCGGTTGGGCATGACTCGCGGCATGGATCTCAACCCAGTATGGCTGTATTGTACCGGCGGGAATGTCCACGGAAGCTAAATCCGAACGGATCGGATCCGGTGTCCAGCTGTGGTAATTGCCGGGACTATTGGCTAGCTTCGGCAACGTATACCCTGCCGGCCTTATCATGACCGAACCAAGCGGGGCCACCGTTGCTTCCAGCATGGACGAGGCAACTGCTGCTCCATCCGGGCCTGTAATGGATTGTACAGCCGATTTCACATTATGGAGGGTCTTATCGTATGCCAGGACAGCGGCTTGGATATTCTCGTATTCGCCTCCGGCCAACGAAAGTCGGTTCGGCATCGTCGAACATAGGCAAGGAAGGTCATTCGGATATACGATCGTCATGGAGTCTGAAGCGGCAAGCCCAAACGGTGCAGTCGGGCGCGCTTTCCGGGCTTCAACGAAATTGGCGAGACGCTTGACCTCCCATATCATATCGTCTGCATCATCAATGAGATCAAAAAGGATATCCATGCTGATGTCCGGTTGACCTGACTGTTGCACTAGCGTTATCAGCCTCTGATCCAGTTGGGCCGCCTGCGTCGCAAGAGACACATCCTCGGAAGCGCTGCCAGGTAATAGGTTCGCTTTCACGTGGTCAAGTTCGCTGCGTACCTCTGCGATCTTCCCATTCAGTTTATTTTTGTATTCATCCAGCACGTCTAACACAAGAGAGACTTGAATAGGCAGCATATGATAACCGCCTGACTGCCCGTTCTTTCCGGATACCTGTAGCTTCAATCGATGAAGGCCAGGATCTAGAGCAGCGGAAACGTCCAACACGCTTTCCCCTTCCCCGACTTCCCCAGACCCATAGAAGTCGAGCGTTCCCATCGTTTGACCGTCGATTTGTATGTCAGCCACACCCCCATGAGGGGAGGTTGCTCCGGTTAAGCGGATCTTGTATCGCCCTGAGACGACTACAGGAAGCTCAAATTCAGCATATTGCCCCACAGCGGTGCTTTCGATCCGTAGCGATTCTCCCACCGAACCCATGATGAGCCCCGGAGATCGGTCCGATTGTTTCATTTCCTCGAATACATAATAACTAGGGATGACCGTAAGCTCGACGTCGTCATAATAGGTGATCCCTTTATTCCCGGTAGTTTGGTAAAGCAAGACCGTAGCGGTAACGGTGCCTACCGGTGCCGACATAATATTTTCCGTATAAACCCATTTGCCGATTTCATTGTTATTTGCTGTTTTAACCCCAATTCGTTGATTGTTCGCATTCCAGAATTCCAGATACAGGCTAGAGACACCGCTTTGGTTGTACGAATAGCTGGAAGCTTTATACGTAACTCCCGGCACTACTTTTATAGGTGCGCTCCTAAGGCCGTTGGCTCCGTTGCTGGTCAGTTTGACACTAGAGCTCCCAGAATGAACCGGGTTGTTAACCGTCGCGAATACGGAATCATTGTTATAGCTGACCCAACCATCCGGCTTGCCGTTAGTCGCTTTCTCCAAACCTCCGTTAAAAAGAATATTGTCCGCTTTACCCGCCGCGCTTATCATTCTAACCGGAAGGGATGCGTTGCGAGTAACTCCATCCTTCGTCACCGTGACCTTAATGTTCGTACTGCCCGCGCCGACGGCCGTCAGCTTGCCCGCTCCGTCGACCGTGACAAGATTGGTATTGCCGGATTCGTATACAATTTGTGCTGTGGCCAAATCCCCTAGCCCACCATCGGTCATCTTCCCGCTCACCGTAATGGAATCCGTATCCCCTACGGCAAGCTTTGATTTTCCGGATGCTAATCGGAGTGAAATGCTTTCTAATGCATTATCATATTGCTTAAGCGTGAGTATAATCCTCTTGGGCCAAAGACGATAACCTTCAGACTCCGCTTGTTTTACCTTCGATACCAGCTTCAGTTCACGAATTCCGGAGGATAGATGCACCGTCTTGGCGATCGGCAGCGTATCTCCTCCGCTGCTCCCGTAGAAATTCATCGTTCCTATGGAGTTGTCGTCCACGGATACGTCCGCTATCCCTCCGGCCGCATCCGTTCCTCCCTCGATTCTCACCTCATATTGCCCGGCCAGCTCTACGGGAAGCTCGAATACGGCGAATTGGTCCGGACCCGTGGTCTCGATGATCCTTGCCTCGCCGTAAGTGCTTTCTGTTACCCCAGGCGAAAGACTAGACAACTTCAAAGCGGCAAAAGGGGTGCTGACCGGTTTGGACATCACGAAGGCCGCATCGTCAATATAAGTGACGCCTGTATTCGCAGCCCCCTGATACTGCAGGACCGTAGCCGTCACGGCACCGGCTGGCGCCTGCATCATCAGCTTCTGCTGTATCCATGTCCCTCGCTCAAGATTATCCTGTGTTTTGACGGCAATCCTCACATTGCTGCTATTCCAAAACTCCAAATATAGCGAAGATGCTCCGCTTTCATTAAAGGAGTGAAGGGTCGCCGTGTAAATGTTGCCTGCTGTGACGGGAATCTTGGCGCTTCGTACTCCATTCGCGCCTTTGCTCGTAAGCTTTACGCTTAGGTTGCCGCCATGTACCGGACTGCTCACGGACTCGAATACACTTGCCGGTTGGAACGCTGACCAATTGAGGGGCTTCCCGTTGGCACCTTGTTGTTCGAAGTCTCCGTTGAGCAGCAAATTGTCGGCATCTGCCGCGCCGGCAACAGAGAAGGAGCCTGGCCATGACAAGGAATTGACTAGCAGGCAAACAAACAAAAGCATGGATACCCCTTGTCGCCGTTTCAACTTGTTGAACATCTAAATCCACCTCACTCATCATATAGGATGAACTCTCAACCTTTCACTGCCCTACCGTTTTTCGTCCGCTTTCGCGGGAGTCTGATTTGCTGAAGACGCTGGCGGCTCGCTCTTACTGGAACAACCCGTTGCCACAATACTCGATAACAACACAAAAGCCATGTGTACTGATACCGCTTTCTTTTTTCTAAGCAATGGACACCCTCCTAGGACTCAATAGCATCGGATCGATTTCGAGAGCCTATATTATCATAGAGCACGAATACGCCTTCTAGCGGTCAGGATTATCCATGATTTGGACCAAGATTGACCGAGGTTTCCAATCACCCGTCCGGATTTTCGGATGATTTCTAACTATTTAGCGGACAATTATGCACCCTCTTCCTCATCGGTGATCGGAATAAGCAAGACAATGGAAGTTCCGATGCCTGGTTCGCTGGTAATGTGAATCGGTCGCTATTAAAATTCAAGTAGAAACACGGAAGGACTGCCAAACGGCAGCCCTTTCAGTAGGTACTACTATAGACAAAATACAAATCCGGAAAGCTACCGGAAGAACGATTTCTTCGGCTTCTGCTGCTTGTATTTCTCCACGCGTGATAAAATAAGGGGAGTCGCCGGTTCTGAAGCGGCTTGCACCGGCTCCCCCGACGCTGCCGTCTCTTGGAGCGCAGCCGGTTCTGCCTCCGTCTGGCCAGCCAAGACGGATAGCCGGTATTCCAGCAGTTCCACTCGCTGCAGCAGGTTAAGAATGTCCAGCTCGAGCTGCCGGATGCGCTTCTGAGCTTCCTCAGATGCAGGGGCGTGCAGCTCTCTCGGTTGTCGATCGGCGGCGGCAAGCTCGGACACTTGCTCCGGGGAGAGCAGCTCGTTCAATTCTTCCGTGGACAACAAGGACTTGTACAACATTTCCGCCGCTCCTTCCGGTTTTCCGATGTTCCAGGTTCTTCCTCTAATTTTACTCCAGGAGGTGCAACATGTCTACATACGAAGCCCGCTGCCGCGTACGGCTCGCCGCATGGGAACAGTCGCTGCTCAAGCCGCCTGGCGTCGTAGCTCGCACGTCCAAGCGCATCCAGAGCCGGATCAACCAGGTCCTTCCCGCAAAGGTGCACCAGACGCTAACGGCCGTGGTAAAAGGCATCGTGCAATCCGTTCAAGTCGGGCTCGATTATGCACCCGCCACCCCTCCCTTGACCGGGCTCTCGCTGCAGGAGCGGGATGAGCGGGCCGCGGAGTGCCTGTCCACATACAAGAAGCTCGCTGCGGCAGAGGGCGCCGGCACCGGGGCGGGCGGCTTCGTGCTCAGCCTAGTGGATTTTCCTGCGCTGATCGCGATCAAGCTGAAGTTTCTGTTTGAGCTGGCGCACGTGTACGGGTTCTCGACCAAGGAGGAGAGCGAGCGGGTGTTTATTTTGCATATTTTTCAGCTCGCCTTCTCCGGCGGGGATGTACGGGCTGAGACGTACCGGAAAGTGCGGGACTGGAATCACGTGTCGCTGCTGCCGCCGGGCGATGGCTCGGTGAACGCGATGTCGCTCCGCACGTTCGATTGGGAGAAGTTCCAGACCGAATACCGGGACACGATCGATTTTCGCAAAACGCTCCAGCTGATCCCGGGCGTAGGCGCGGCGGTCGGAGCATGGGTGAACTACAGCCTGCTCGAAGAGCTCGGCGAGGTTGCGATGAACAGCTATCGGCTTCGTTGGCTCACATTGGAATGATCTTCCTGGCCAATTCTAGCCAAGCCTGTACACTTGCCTCTTTGCGGCTCGTACATTTTCCGGTATGCTAGGATAGAGAATTCAGGGACAGAGAGGAATGCGGGCAACTTGGCAAAATTATATTATCGTTACGGCGCCATGAACAGCGGGAAGTCGATCGAGGTGCTGCGGACGGCTCACAATTACGAGGAGCAGGGCAAGCGCGTCATGCTGTTCACGCCCTCCCTCGATAAACGGTTCGGAGAAGGTCTGATCACGTCGCGGATCGGCCTGCAGAAATCGGCATATATCTTATCGGAGCAGACCGACTTGTTAGCCCTGGCCAAGGAAGGCCGGCCGGACTGCATCCTCGTGGACGAGGCGCAGTTCCTGAAGCGGGAGCAAGTGCTGGCTTTGTGCGAGATCGTAGATGAATTGAACATTCCCGTCATCGCGTACGGGCTGCGGGCGGATTTCCGGGGACAGCTGTTCGAGGGCAGCTACCATATGCTCGCGCTGGCGGATAAAATCGAGGAAGTCAAGACCGTCTGCTGGCATTGCCAGCGCAAGGCGACGATGAACATGCGGCTGCACGACGGCGTCCCGGTGTTCGAAGGCGCCCAGATCATGCTCGGCGGCAACGAGAGCTACTTGCCGGTGTGCCGTAAGTGCTATGGGAAGGCCCGCAAAGGACAGCTGGTCACAAGAGAACACCACTCCAAGCACGTTTAGTGCGGAGTGGTGTTTTTTTTTACCGATTCAGAATGTTTAAGTGCTTCACCGCATAAAGGCGTGGAACTAACATCGGAGCTAACACTTCGTGAATCGGCATAATAAGCTACCGCTAAGGATGAACCCGCTTCCTCGAACTGCATCGATAGGAGCTTATTTTATTTCTCGAGCGTCCATTCCAACAGCTGTCCCGCCTGGACGAGCCCGGCCCCGAAGCCGTACAGCAGCAGACGATCGCCGCTCTTCACTCGGCCATCGCGGACGCCCCGGTCGAGCGCAAGCGGGATCGAGGCGGCGGACGTGTTGCCATTCTGTACTAGGCTGTACAGCGTTCGGTCCAGCGGGAATCCGAGCTTCTCGCAGACCGGCTCGATCATCCGTAAGTTGGCGCTGTGCGGGATGAACCAGTCGACTTTGGACTCCGTCAATCCTTCGCTGTCGTCGTTCAGAAGTTGGCGGATCTCTTCGGGGAGCGTGCGGACCGCCCACTTGAACACCTCCCGTCCATTCTGGACGATATACCCCGTGTCGGTAAGCGTCAGCTCGTTGATGCGGCGGTCAGGCGTGGCGTTGAGGTAAATATGCTGGCCCTTGCCTCCGTCGCTCATAAGCCGGTAGGCTAGGAAGCGGTCTCGTTCCTCGTCCGCCTCGACGAGGACGGCCCCCGCCCCGTCTCCAAACAGCACACAGGTAGAGCGGTCCGTGTAGTCCGTGATCTTCGTCAGCGTCTCCGCGCCGAAGACGAGGATTTTGCGGTGCAGCCCGGAGAGAATGAAGCTGTGCGCCATGTGCAGGGCGTACACGAACCCGGCGCACGCCGCGCTCAAGTCCATCGCTCCTGCCGTCGTGGGGATGTTCAACCGATGCTGCACTAGCGCTGCCGTGCTCGGGAACGAGAAGTCCGGCGTCGTTGTAGCCACGAGGATCATGTCGACATCGTCCAGCGATTTGTCGTATCTCTGCATGAGGTTGCGCGCAGCGGCGACACACAAGTCGCTCGTGTACTCGTCCGGCGCGCTGATCCGGCGTTCGCGGATCCCCGTGCGCGTGACGATCCACTCGTCGTTCGTGTCTACCATTTGCTCCAAATCCGCGTTTGTCAGCACCTTCTCGGGCACGTACGTTCCGATTGCGGTGATGCGGGCTCTTGCGGGGTTTGACATTGGGACCACCTCCATTTATTTGTAGGACTAGGTATTAGTATCTGGTACTAATATTGTAACGCAGGTGGCGCTTGTCCGTCAATCTGGGCGGTTTGGCGATTTATGGGGTGGCGCATCAGGGGGTTGGCGGGGCTGTAGAGTTGAAAAGTTACTTTCGAACGTTGGGATTGGGCCGATGGCGGGCTGCAAAGTAGAAAAGTTACTTTCGAGCGTGAGATTGGGCCGATGACGGGGCTGTAGAGTAGAAAAGTTACTTTCGAGCGTGAGATTGGGTGGTTGGCGGGGCTGCAAAATAGAAAAGTTACTTTCGAGCGTGGAATTGGGCGGATAGCGGGGCTGCAAGGTAGAAAAGTTACTTTCGAGCGTGGGATTGGGCCGATAGCGGGGCAGTAGAGTAGAAAAGTTTCTTTCGAGCGCGGGATCGGGCGGTCGGCGGGCTGCAAAGTAGAAAAGTTACTTTTGAGCGACCAACATGACGGACGCAGGCGCAAACCAAAAAAGGCTGCATGCCCGATCCTTGAGAGCCGTGGGAACCCCGTTCCTCCGACTCCGGTCGAACTTGCAGCCTGCTCCAACTAAACCTACAGCAGCCCCAGCTGCCGCCCCGCGTGCTCGAGCGCGCCCAGCGCGTGATCGAGATCGTCCCGCGTATGCTTCGCGGTGACGATGAACCGCACGCGGCCTTTGTCCATCGCCACAGTCGGGTACACGATGCCTTGGGCGAACACGCCCTCCTGCAGCAGCAGGTCCGAGAAGCGCATCGCGCGCGCCGGCTCGCCGACGATGACCGGCACGATCGGCGTCTCGCTCGCCCCGGTGTCGAAGCCGAGCTCCTGCACCTTCGTGCGGAAGTACCCCGCGTTCGCCCACAGCTGCTCCATCAGCTCCCCGCTCTGCTTCAGCACGCGGATCGCCGCCAGGCATGACGCCGCGACCGACGGAGGCTGCGAGGTGCTGAATAGGAACGGGCGCGCCTTCTGGATCAGGAAATCCTTCAGCACCTGGTCGCCCGCCACGTAGCCGCCGACCGCACCGACGGCTTTGGACAGCGTCCCCACTTGGATATGGACGCGGCCGGTCAAGCCAAAGTGGTCGGTCGACCCCTTGCCGTTGCGGCCGAGCACGCCGCTGGCGTGGGCATCGTCGACATAGACGATGGCGTCGTACTTCTCCGCCAGCTCTACAATAGCCGGGAGCGGCGCGATGTCGCCGTCCATGCTGAACACGCCGTCGGTCACGACGAGGCGCTTCGCGAACCCGCCGCACTCGCGCAGCACGGCTTCGAGCTGATCCATGTCCTTGTGCGCGTAGATGCGCCGCTGCGCCTTCGTGAGCCGGATGCCGTCGATGATACTCGCATGGTTCAGCTCGTCGCTGATGACGACGTCGTCCGGACCGAGGATCGTCATCACCCCTTGGTTCGTGGTGAAGCCGGATTGGAACACGAGTGCCGCTTCCGTCCCCTTGAACGCCGCGAGCTCCCGCTCGAGCTGATCATGAATGGAGAGCGTCCCGGTAATCGTCCGCACCGAGCCGCTGCCGACCCCGTATTGCTCAATCGCCGCGATCGCCGCCGCCTTCATGTCCGGGTGATTCGTCAGCCCGAGGTAGTTGTTCGAGGACATCTGCAGGACGCGGCGGCCTCCGATCGTCATCCACGTGTCCGAACCGCTCTCCCATACGGAGATCGGACGGTACCGCCCCTCTTGCTTCAACTGCTCCAATTCCCGCTCAAGCGAGCTCCAGCTGCCCATAGTCGATGGCCTCCTCTTTGAGTCCTGTTCCCGGTACGGGATCATGGATGAAAATCACTTTGCCGCATTGCCCCGAGGCCATCAGCGCGAACGCCTCTTCATACCGGTCCAGCGTAAACGTATGCGTGATCAGCGGGCGCAGATCGATCCGCTTCTGGTCGAGCAGTCCCTTCAACTGGTACCAGGTCTGGTACATGCGCCGGCCGGTAATCCCCTCGATATGCAGCCCTTTGAAAATAATATGGCGCGACAGGTCGAGCGAGACCTCACGAGTCGGAATGCCGAGCAGCGATACGCGACCTGCCGGAGCGGCCGCCTCGAAGCCGCCCCGAATTGCGTCCGGGTGCCCGGACATCTCCAGCACGACCTCGACTCCCTCCCCGCCGGTCGCCTCCATGAGCGCGGCCGAGAGCGGCTGCGAAGCGCTGTTGACCGTGCGGTCCGCCCCCATCCGCTCGGCCAGCTGCAGCCGATACGGGTTCACGTCGGCTGCGATCACTTGACCCGCGCCGCTCGCCTTCGCCACGGCGACGGCCATCAAGCCGATCGGCCCGACGCCGATGACCGCGACCGACTTGCCGACGATGTCGCCGGAGAGGACGGTCTGCACGGCATTGCCGAGCGGATCCTGCAGACAGCCGATCTCGAACGGCATGTCGGCCCGGTTGTGAATGACGTTCGTCGCCTTCACGACGGCATATTCCGCGAAGCAGCCCGGAGCCGTAATGCCGAAGCTGCGCGTATTCGGGCAGACGTGGGCATTGCCGGTCCGGCACGCCTTGCACACGCCGCAGACGATGTGACCTTCGGCCGACACGTGCTCGCCGAGCTTCACGTTGGTGACGTCGCGCCCTACTTCCTCCACGATACCCGCGAACTCATGCCCGAACACATTCGGCGTTAGGACCGTGCTCTCCGCCCAAGCGTCCCATTTGTAGATATGCAGATCGGTCCCGCAAATTGAAGTGGCCTTCACCCGCACCAACACTTCATCCGGGCCGCATACCGGGATCGGCACCTCCTTCAATACGGCACCCGGTGCCCGCTCGGCCTTAACCAGCCCCATCATCGTTCCCATGCACAGCGCCTCCTGATTCATCGCACCATAAGTACAAGATCACATCTTTTTGTGCGTTATCATATCCTTATATTCCATATTATACACATGTGCGTTATCTTGTACATAGGGCGGCTGCCTAACATTTTTTTACTTTGTCGCGAATCGGTTGCCAATATACATGGTTGGTTTATAATGAGGAGTGAATCGAGCGGCTGAATGAGGAGGCACGACAGCGTGGAGCAAGAGCACGAGCAAATACATAGAAAAATCGGTAAAAGTCTGCAGGCAATCCGCAAGGCGCGAGCGCTCAGCCTAGACCAAGTGGCCGAATTAACCGGCGTCAGCAAGGCGATGCTCGGTCAGATCGAGCGGGGCGACTCCAACCCGACGATCTCCATCCTGTGGAAGATCGTGAACGGTCTTCGTATTTCCTTCACGTCGTTAATTGAAGAAGATGCTCCGAAGGTGACGCACTTCCGCTTCGCCGATATAGAGCCTTTCGAGGAAGAAGACGGGCAGTACCGGGCGTTTCCGCTCATCCCGTTCGATCAGAAGAAGCAGTTCGAGATCTATACGGTCGAGATGGACCCTGGCATCACCCACGCCTCGGAGCCCCACAACGAGGGGGTGGAGGAATACATCCTCATGATGAAAGGCGAGCTAGAGGTCACCTTCCACCAGGAGACATACACGCTCACCGTCGGGGACGCGATCCATTTTTCGGCCGACCAGCCGCACACGTACAGGAATACCGCCGACGAGAAGACGATGTACCACACGATTATCGTGTATCCTTCTTGATAATGAGCCAATAGGTGAAAAAATTGCCGTTATTCTCCGAAACTTCGGTTTTCCAAGCCAATAAAAGAAAAATTTGCATCTATTCTTCAAAGCCCCATAATTGGAATGGAGTCATCATAGTGAAATGAATTACACTATTGGTGAAGGGGGCTGATGATC
>NZ_JBJGED010000036.1:0-71654 GCF_045062745.1 Paenibacillus sp. HJGM_3 | reverse complement strand
GTTGAAAAATGGCTAGAGCGTAATGAGGCGGAAAATAACTTAATGCTCGGGCTCCTTTTCATGTGGAGAGAGCTTGAACTCCGTGGACAGCCAATCCCGCCTGCCTTTATGGCGACCGTAGAGTCCAGTGACGGGAGACCGGAGATCTTAGTCCTGCTTAATCCGGTCAACCTGATTCTTGCCCAGACAGAGGAAATTCATGACGACAACGCTGTACATACCCTTGTTTCGTTTATGCATTCATCAGGAAAGCTTGTTCCCGGAGTTGTCGGGCCAGTAGGCATAACAAGAGCTTTTGCTTTAGCCTGGGCACAGCGGCAGAACAATACGGCCTATGTAAAAATGAATCAACGGATATACCGCCTCGATCAGGTGAATCAGATTGCGACTGCGCCTGGTAAGCTCGTAATGGCCGGGCCGGAGCATAAGAATCTGGTGGCTGACTGGATATACTCCTTCATGACATCAATAGACGAGCCCAGTTCCCGCGAAGATGCTCAGAAGAAAGCTAACGAGAATATTGAGAGCCGGTCGCTGTACCTATGGCAGCACAAAGAGTACGTCAGTATGGCGAAGAAATCTCGTCCTACACGTAACGGAGTTGTAATCAGCCTGGTGTACACTCCCCCGGTTTTTCGGAACCGAGGGTATGCTTCCTCGTGCGTAGCGTCGCTCAGCCAACTGCTGCTTGACCAAGGGTATCGGTTCTGCAGCTTGTACACGGATTTAGCGAACCCGACCTCGAATCGAATTTATAGCGACATCGGCTATCGCCCGGTGCAGGACTCGATTTTGTACCGGTTCAAGGACTAAATTCAACAAAGCTGAAACAACATCACTTCCGGAGAGGGACCTCACTCATGAGCAAAATATTAGTGCTGGGCGGAACCCAGTTTTTCGGAAAACGGTTAGTCGCCAAGCTTGTGGAAGCAGGTGCCGAAGTTACTCTCGCTACTCGAGGCCGAACGGCGGACTCGTTCGGGGATTCGGTTTCCCGCGTGCAGTTGGAGCGGCAAGACCGTAACAGCGTGGAACGAGCGCTGCAATCTAGGGAATGGGACATCGTCTTCGATCAGACTTGTTATGCTCCGAAGGAAGCGGCTGATGTGTGGGACGTGCTGAAGGGCCGAGTGAAACGCTACGTCCTGACATCGTCGATGGCGGTATACGAGTATGGGGAGGACAAGAAAGAAGAGGATTTCGATCCATACCGGTATCCCTTTACGATGGGTACTCGAGCGGACTACAAAGGGTTGGAAGGGTACCGGCAAGCGAAACGTGAAGCGGAAGCGTATCTGATTCAGGAAGCGTCGATTCCAGTGATCGCTGTCAGGTTCCCCTTTGTAGTCGGACCAGACGATTACACGAACCGGCTTCGGTTCTTCGTCGATAAGATCAGCACGGACACACCTATTGGGGTTGAAGATCCGGACGCGAGCTTATGCTTTATTTCGTCGGAAGAAGCGGCATCGTTTTTGAAATGGGTAGGTGAAGCAACGTGGTCGGGTCCAATTAATGCTGCCTCCTATGGTACCCTTACTCACACTCAGCTATTAGCTCACATTGAAGCGATTACCGGAAAATCCGCAAGGTTTGGCGGTGTCGAGGATTCCATCGATCCGTCCCCGTACAACTTGCCCGACTCCTGGACGATTAATACCTCTAGGGCAGCCGGGATGGGATTCGATTTCCGCCACGTAGAAGATTACTTGCCGTCGCTGCTTCAGCTTTATGCGAATCAATGGAACGCGGCCGATTGAGGCTGCTTAACCTTCCTCCCCCCGCTTTGCTCCAGCGATTAGGAGTCGCTCGGTAGTTTCCCCCGAAGGCTCCTTTCTAATTTCGCTTCTCTCGTCGTCCTGAATATGACTTTAGTCATTAGGCAAATACCATGTTTTCGCGGAAATTAGGAACCTTTCACCTTTGTTGAGGCATATCCTAGTAGTAGAACAATAGGATCATGATGTTGTAAAGGAGGGTCCTGATGGCTAACAAAGGATTTGACTGCGCAACACCTCTGACGAGAGCGAAGGCGGATGAGTTTGTACAGGCGGGATTTACTTTCGTCTGCCGGTACTTGGTACCCACGGGTTGGAAGCGTCTAAGCGCAGAAGAGGCGGTAGCTCTAAGTGAAGCAGGGCTTAAGATCGTGTCAGTCTTCGAGACGACGGCGGATCGAGCGCTGGGCGGGCGTTCGGCCGGGCTCGCGGATGGCCAATTGGCCGCTCAAGTGGCGGCTTCCATCGGCCAGCCGGAGGGCAGCACGATCTATTTCGCGGTCGACTTCGACGCTACGCCATCCCAGATGCCAGCTGTCATTGAATACATCCGGGCCGCCAGCGAAGCAACGCCCACATTCCCTACAGGTGTGTATGGATCTTACGTCGTCGTTGATGCCGTCCGAGCCGCTTCAGTCTGTTCGCACTACTGGCAGACGTATGCCTGGAGTCGGGGAAGGCAGGCCGATTTTATCAATATCTACCAGCACTTGAACGACATCCCTATGCTTGGAGTCCAAATCGATTTGGATGAAGGCTACGGAAACGAAGGGTGGTGGACATTAACGATGGCCAATACACTTTCTCCGGATGACGCGAATAAAATCATCGGGTTTCTCTCAGCCGCTTATATGGCGACCGAAGTCCAGGAAGCACGCGATGAATTCCATCGGCTAGCCAACGAGCTGCGCAAAGCGTCCGGGCAACCGGAAGAGTAAAATGGTCTGATCCCGACCCGTATGGCGAGCAGCCATATGGGTTATTTGGGTTTCGTTGGAATAAAAATCGATGTCATATTTTCGAAACAATTGACCGATATAATATGTGGACTACCACTTAAAGTCACTAATTTTATTGATCTCATCTAGGTGTAATGGACTAATTTTCTCCACTTGTGAAATACTGCACAGAATTCAAATGCGCCTTTCGATATAATGGACATGGAAAGAGTGACCTCAATGATTGACATCCATACCCACATCCTTCCTGGCGTGGACGACGGAGCAGAGACCCTAGAAGACTCCCTTCGGCTAGCCAGGGCAGCCGTAGAAGACGGCATTCACACCGTTATCGCAACCCCGCATCATGCGAATGGCAAATACACGAATTCGGCAGCAGACATACTCCCTCGAGTCAGAGCCTTGAATGAGGAGCTGATTCGGGCCGACATCCCCCTCACCGTACTGCCTGGACAAGAAATTCGATTAACCAATCAATTCTTCGAAGAATGGGAATCCGGTACGCTGCAAGGGTTACACGAGTCCTCCTACATCTTGATTGAGTTTCCTTCCGGTCACATCCCGTTGGATACACCCGCATTCATCTATGAGCTCTCCTTGCTAAACTTACAAGCTATTATTGCACACCCAGAGCGAAATGCAGAGATCGCTAGCAAACCCGACTTGCTCCAAGAGTTGATCGAGAAAGGCGCCTTAGCCCAAGTGACGAGCCATTCACTGAATGGTTCCTTCGGGTCGAAGATCCAGCAAGTGGCGCTTCAGTTGTGCCGGCGCAACCTGGTCCACTTCGTATCGACCGATGCGCATCACTGGGAGGGGCGAGGTTTTGATTTGTCCCGGGCTTATGCTCTCGTCGAGCGGGAGTTAGGAGCTGGCGAATCGAACTACTATAAATCGAACGCTGCCTGTATCCTCGCCAATAGCCCTATTCCTATCCGTGAACCTCTAGGACTTCGGAAGAAGTGGTATCAATTTTGGTAGCATAACGCATTACAAAATTACCAAATTTTATATTGATTTCTAGTGCTTTAGTATGGTAGACTTTTCTGGAGACGTAGTACATAGACCTAATTTAGACTATGCTTACATAATATTGTTCGACAAATTTTACTAGAGGTGACACTATGAAAATGTTTAAAAAAGTGGCAGCGACCTCGATTGCTGCTAGTTTAGTTGCGAGCGGAATCGTGGGAGTGCCACTATCTTCGAAAGGGTTTTCTTATGTATTGGGGGTACAACAGGCTTCGGCAGCGGGGTTACCGCCATCTGCAGCTACTTTGAAAAATAAATTGGACAAGGTATACGCCAAGCTAGTTGCCACCGGAAATGCTGGTCTTGTTACTAGTGCTCAAACAGAGCTTGGCAATATTACGGATTTGGATCTAAGGTTGGGCAATGTATGGACAAAAATTGCAACGAAAGCAGCTGTTGAAGGAAAGAGCCAGGCTGAGATTGATCAGTTTAAAAGCAATCTTGGCGCAATCGCAAGCCTAATTACTGGATTAAGCCTTGCTTCCTCGGATAGCCTGAATGTTTTGCGGGAAACGCATTACAACGACTTTAAATTCCTTGCGGATATTACCGGTCACCCTACGCCTGATTTCGAAGATGTAACAGCACTTGTACTTGCACTGGAGACATCATTAAAGTCGTTGGCTACGCCTGCTAATATCTCGAATCCGACAGAATTGCTAACCCAAGCCGTGGAGGATGCGATCAAATCGGTCCTGAATGCCTCTAGTACGAACACGGCTAAGATTATTAAAGATATGGGTGTATCGGTCGATGATATACTCACTGCGAAGAATCAACTTCAGGCTGTAATGCCATCGCTTAAAAATGCGAGCATTGCCATCGCGGCCGCCTACTTGGCTGTAATCCGGGATGAGAACACTACTCCTGATCCGGATCCGGAAACGAATCCTAACCCGACTCCTAGTACGGGTGGTGCTGGCGGCGTAGTCTCTCAACCGGATCAGACTGGTATTGGAGCCAAAGAATTAGAAGAAGTGCTGGGTAACGTGCAAAAAGAATTGGATGAAATCTTCAAATCGATTCCGGACCTGACCAAACTTACTGACGAGAATTTGGAGCAGCTTTTGGGCGCGTTAGTTGCCGCGATCGAGAAAATTTCGACTCTGGATCTCTCTAAATCAGTAGAGGTTAAGGACGATGTTGCAAAACCAAAGCTGGATGAAACTGCTCTTGCCAAGCAATTCGATAACATTAGCAAGAACGTGGACAAAGTAAACGAAAAAGCTGGCAAAGCTTTGGATGGTGCCGGGGAGAAACCTAAAGTTACCGCAACAATTAATCTTGGCACGGTCAATGCCAAAACGACAGAAATCCCGATTTCCAAGTCGCTTGTGGAAAAAGCCATTGCTTCAGGCATTGATTCCATAGCCTTCAAAGTAAATGGGGTTACCTTGGCCTTCAGCGTCGATGATCTGAAAAACGGTAACACCTTAACCATTCAAAAGCAAGATAATACGGCCGCCACTCAGGTGACCGATAAAAAGCTAGCTTCGGACGTATTTACGCTTGAGTTGAGCAGCGGAACGACATTTTCTAATGCGGTAGAAGTGAAATTCCCAATAACCAGTACGAATGGATTGGATACAGCGTTGCTTGTGCTTGCCAAGATTATCAACGGGAAGCTCGAATTCTACGGCGGAGCGTATGATCCGGAAACCAAAACATTTAGCGCGACCCGGAAATCTTTCTCGACTTATACAGTAGTAGAGAATAAAGTAGCCTTTAATGATATGGCTTCCGTTAAGGATTGGGCCGGTCGTCAAGTAGAAGTGACAGCGGCGAAAGGTCTTATCGAAGGTCGAGCAGACGGAGTATTCGCACCGAATGAGCAAGTAACCCGCGCCGAGTTTGCCAAAATGATCGTAAAAGCGTTCGGTCTAGAGGATGCGACAGCTAAGGAATCCTTCAAAGACGTTAACGATAGCGATTGGTTCTCCCCATACGTAGCGGCAGCAGCAAAAGCGGGAATCATAAATGGCCGCTCGGCAGACGAATTCGCTCCTAATGCTCCGATTAGTCGGGTAGAATTGGCTACTATGGCGGCTAGAGCGCTCAAGCTCGCTAAGAACTACAAAGATGCAGATGTGGCAACAGCATTGAAAGATTTTAAAGATGCTTCCTCCATTGCGGACAGTCTCAAATCAGGCGTTGCGCTTGCAGCCAGCAAAGGGATTATTATAGGGGAGTCCGAAGGCCAATTCAATCCGAACGGCGTCTCCACACGAGCACAAGCTGCCGTTGTTCTGTATCGCCTGATTAATAAGTAAGAACCGAAGGAAGAGTCCTCCTCTCAGTTTATGGGAGGAGGCTTTTCATGGAAAATGGAGGACCGCTCACATGGAATTAGACTTAAAAGATTACATCAAGATTATACGCAAACGCATCTGGCTAATCATGGTTATCGTCCTATGTTCTTGTATCGCTACTGCTGTTGTCAGCTATATGTTTATCCGACCTGTCTATGAAGCATCTACCAAGTTGATCGTCAATAAATCCTCGGATCGAATCGGTACAACCGTTGATCAACTGAACATAAATGATATTAATCTGAACATCCGCCTCATTGATACATATAAAGAAATCATTAAAACCCCTGCGATCATGGAGAAGGTGGTCGCCCAATATCCAGGTCTCTCGCTTACAGTGAATGAATTAATAGCAAAAGTAAGAGTAAGCTCCGTCAACAACACGCAAGTCATGACCTTGATTGTACAAGACGAGTCTTACAATAAAGCAGCCGAAATTGTTAACGCAGTGTCCAAGGTGTTCCAAAGTGAAATTACAAAGATTTATAAAGTCGATAACGTCTCCATGCTTAACGAAGCCAAGCCAATGGATAACCCTTCGCCGGTAAAGCCTAATCCTAAATTAAACATCGCGATCAGTCTGATTGTTTCCTTAATGGCTGCTATCGGGATTGCTTTTCTTCTGGAATATTTGGACGACACCATCAAGAGCGAGGCGGATGTACAAAAGGTACTTGGGTTGCCGACGCTTGCTATGATTTCTAAGATCAAAGAAGAAGATATTACGGCCCATCAACCATCAACACCAAAAGCAAGGGTAGGGGAAAGAACGAATGCATCAACCACTTCCGCTAACTAGATCGCAAAAAAATCAGCGTCCTATTATCGCTGACGTCAATCCCAAGTCGCCCATTTCAGAAGCTTATCGATCATTGAGAACCAATATCGAATTTTCGTCGATCGATGAAAGTGTGAAGGTCATTATGTTCACATCGGCAGGTCCGGGGGAAGGGAAGTCTACTACAGTTTCCAATCTCGCTGTAGTTTATGCCCAGTCGGATAAGCATGTTCTTGTCATTGATGCGGATCTTCGAAAACCAACCATGCATCATACGTTTCAAAAATCCAATCGTTGGGGGCTAACGAGCCTTCTAACGGGACAAGCAACAGTCGGAGAGGTCATCAAAGAAACTCATATTGATAGGGTGGACGTGCTTACAGCTGGCCCGATTCCGCCGAACCCTTCCGAAATTCTATCCTCGAATCGAATGACACGCTTGTTGGAACAATTGAAAGAAACGTATGACATCATCCTGGTTGATACTCCGCCGGCTCTCGCAGTAACCGATGCCCAGATCATTGCCACTAAAGCCGATGGTGTCGTATTAGTGCTAGATTCTGGTAAAGTGAAACGCGAAATGGCAATGAAGGCCAAAGCTAGCTTGGACTACGTAAAAGCGAGGATCCTCGGCGTGGTGTTAAACAACATCGATCGAAAACATGCAGATTCTTATTATTATTACTATTATGGAGCCGTCCAAGAATAAGAGATTTAACCAGGATGACGGCGAACATGGTGTCGGGAGGGGACTTATGAGCTATTCAAAGAGAATGACAGTTCTGGTCCTATTGGATATGTTGATCGTAGCGCTGAGTATATACACAGCCTACATGTTTCGTTTCTCAGGTGATGTTCCACAAGCATATGAACAGCAACTGTGGCTTTATCTACTCCTCTCCGTCGCTATGAGCGCCGTCTTTATGTTGTATTTCAGGCTATACAACCGGATTTGGCAGTACGCAAGTGTAGGGGAAATTATATCTTTGTTTAAGGCCGTCGCTCTAAGCTGCATGGTCTCTTATTTGCTTACGAACTGGTTGTCGAATGATGTCGTACCGCTATCGATCTTTCTTAGGACATTTGAGACGAATTTGCTAGTTTTAGGCGGAGCAAGATTCGTTTGGAGGATTTATCGAGATAACTACTACAATAAAAAATATAAACAAAAACGTGCATTAATCATAGGAGCAGGAGACTGTGGAACACTTATTGTTAAGGAATTGAAACGAAGCGCGTCTTCCAATGTATATCCAGTTGCGTTTATTGATGATAATCCATTGAAACATAAGCTTCAGGTACTCGGGGTTCCAGTTCTTGGTGGAAGACAATCAATTATGAGTGTTGTACAAAGGATGAGGATCGATGAGATAATTGTAGCCATTCCATCGTTGTCCCGTTCTGAGACTTCCAAGATAATCGAACTCTGCAAACAGACAAAAGCGCAGTTAAAAATTGTCCCTAAATTTGATGAGCTTATGAAAGGTCAAGTAAGTTTAAAAGAGATTCGAAATGTAGAATTTGAGGACTTGCTAGGACGTGACCCTATACATACAGATCTAGAGGGGATTGCTGACTATGTGATGGGCAAAACTGTACTAGTAACAGGTGCCGGTGGTTCAATTGGTTCAGAGCTTTGTCGTCAATTGGCACCATTCAAACCGGCTCGCATTTTACTTCTTGGACATGGCGAAAACAGTATTTATACGATAGATAAGCAGCTTAATCAACTATTTCCTGAGTTGCCACTGGAGAGCATCATAGCTGATGTACAAGACAAGCAACGGATACAGGAAGTGTTTGAACAGAACAGGCCCCACGTCGTATTTCATGCGGCAGCACACAAACATGTTCCTTTAATGGAAAAAAATCCAGCTGAGGCTATAAAAAATAACGTCTTTGGTACTCAAAATGTTGCGGATGCTGCAGATAAATTTGGAGCAGAGCGATTTGTCTTAATATCCACTGACAAAGCGGTGAATCCTTCTAGTATTATGGGTGCGACCAAACGCATTGCTGAGATGTACATTCAGGGACTTGGACGGAACAGTCGGACCAAGTTCGTCGCTGTTCGTTTTGGTAATGTCCTTGGCAGTCGTGGCAGCGTCATCCCACATTTTAAAGAACAGATTGCCCGTGGTGGCCCTGTTACAGTAACACACCGGGAAATGATCCGTTACTTTATGACCATTCCAGAAGCGGTGCAGCTTGTCATTCAAGCTGGCTCCTTCGCCCAAGGTGGAGAGATTTTTATCTTAGACATGGGAAAGCCTGTTAAAATCCTTGATTTGGCCAATGACTTAATTCGCTTGTCCGGTTTCGAACCAGGGCAAGATATCGAGATTGAGTTTAGTGGTATTCGTCCAGGGGAAAAACTTTTTGAAGAGCTACTTACAAATGAAGAGGGACTTTCGAGTACATTACATAATCGGATCTTCATAGGCAAACCGACAAATGTAGGCCGTATTGATATTGAACTTGAATTTAAGCGACTAGAAAAAGTGTTAGGTGAAGAGCAGGAAACAATCAGAGATGTCCTTAAACATATTGTGCCAGGGTACGAAAACGTTTCGTAATAAAGTTTTCATTAAGTTATATTAGGGAGATTTAAGTTCGGTAGTCACTCGAAAAGTTATTATCAATATCAAGTTAACATCGAATAATCTTAAAAATGGCGACAGTTTTTGCTTAAAGCTCAATCTTCTTTGGAGGATCTTCTATGCGCGAAACTTTTCTAAACTATTCTCTTCCGGATATTGATTCTGATGAGGTTTATTCAGTGAAAGATGTACTTTTATCAGGTTGGCTTGCAAAGGGTCCAAAAACTATTGAATTTGAAAAACGCTTTGCTGAGTATGTGGGAGCAAAATACGCAATTGGTGTTAACTCCTGCACTGCTGCACTACATTTGTCACTTTATGCAGCCGGTGTTGGACATGGAGATGAGGTTATTACAACACCGATGACGTTTGCCGCATCAGCAAACACAATTATTCAAGTGGGTGCTACGCCTGTTTTTGTGGATATTAATGAAAGTGGATGTATTGATGTAAATAAAATAGAAAATAGAATAACGAGTAAAACAAAAGCGATTGTACCTGTACATTATTCAGGACAAGCGTGCGACTTGGATGTAATCTATACTTTAGCCGATAAGTATAATTTGTTCGTCAGTGAGGACGCGGCTCATGCCATTGATACATACTATAAAGGGAATCGTATCGGGAATAACCCAAAAGGTGCAGTAAGCTACAGTTTTTATGCAACCAAAAATCTTAGCACCGGTGAGGGTGGTATGCTTGTTACGGATAATGAAACATTAGCAAATCGCGTACGCGTTCTAGTTACCCATGGTATGAGTAGAAATGCTTGGAATAGATATGACAAGGGCGGTTCGTGGATGTATGACATTATTGAACCGGGTTTCAAGTATAATATGTTCGATCTTCAGGCAGCCCTGGGTCTTGTTCAGCTTGAACGAATGGATGAAATGCAACTTAAACGCAAGGAGCTAATTACATTATATGAAGTAGGCTTGTCGGATATTAAAGGTTTAACTTTGCCCAAACCTAGTGAATATACTGAGCATAGCTGGCATTTATACATCGTTCACGTAGATGAAAATGAGACAGGAATTACCCGCGACGAATTTATCGAGCGTTTAAAGGAATACAATATTGGTACAAGTGTACACTTTATACCAGTGCATTTGATGAGTTATTATCGAAGGACCTATGGTTATAAAGAGGGTGACTTTCCACTGGCGGAGAAGTGGTTTAATGAGATAGTTAGTCTTCCACTATATTCGAAAATGACACATAAAGATGTAAATGATGTTATTGAGGCGGTTAGAAAAATAATTGCATTGCAAAGCTCTTACATCTAGTCAAAAGCTCTATTAATTTGCTTATTTGGTTAATGTGTACTTTGAATTATAGATGGAAGCTTTATATTGTCTGGAGATTGAAAAAGTTCACCTGAGAATAGTGTTATGTAACTGATTATTAGGAGTGCAAGCTTATGTATCAAAAGGTTTTTAAACGTGTTTTTGATTTGTTTTTTGCAGTTATATCTATGGTGATTTTTTTGGTTTTGTATATTGTTGTAGGATTAGCAATAAAAATTGAAGATGGAGGGCCAATACTTTTCAGTGGTGAACGCCTTGGCAGGAATGGAAAATCATATAGAATGTATAAATTTCGTTCTATGAAAGTAAATGCTCCTGATTGGCGCTTGAAAGATGGTTCCACCTACAATGCTGAGGATGATCCGAGACAAACAAAGGTGGGAAAGATATTACGAAAAACAAGTTTAGATGAAGTGCCACAGCTGATAAATATTATTAAAGGAGAAATGAGCTTTATCGGTCCTAGACCAGATCCCATTGATTGGCTTGAGAAATATTCAGATGACGATAAAGTACTATTAAAGGTGTTGCCAGGCGTTTCTGGATACAATCAGGCTTACTTTAGAAACTCTACAAATGGACGACAAAAAACTGATAACGATGTATTTTACACAAAAAATATTTCATTTTTATTAGATGTAAGGATAATATTTGTAACAATACTATCTGTATTTATCAAAAAAAATATATATAAGGATAGTACTAGCGTTAGTAGAGAAAAGTTGGAACTGTAATCCATAATATCCATGAATGTCGGTGATGAAAATTGTTGAATGAAATTGGTAGTGAGTTCCATCTACCATTAAGTATAAATGAACAATCGCAAAGTAATATTAACATTATTAAAAAACCCTACACTGATTACGTTTATACTAGAAGTGGAAGAGAAGCTATAGGATTTGTTTTGGATGAAATCACACCCAGAACAAAAGTCGCATTGCTCCCAACATATATTTGTAATTCAATGCTGGAGCCGTTTTTGAAAAAAGGTTACTCTGTTGAATATTTTAGTATAGACCGAGATTTTAACCCGAATTTGAAAGAATTTGCAGAAGCACTTGGAAAAGAGCCAGATGTTATACTTGTTATAGATTGGTTTGGAATGGATAAAAACCAAGAAGTTGTATCCTTAGCAAGAAAACATTCACAAAAGATAGTTGTGATTACTGATTGTTCACACAATTATTTCAACGAACTGATGATGATTGAATCTGACTATATAATAGCGAGTCTGAGAAAATGGTTTGCTTTACCGGATGGAGCTATTGCAATAAATTGCAGATCACATTTCCTTAATAATATAGAATTTTCGGATAATTTGTTTTATAAGAATAGAAAGGAAGCATTACGATTAAAAAATGACTATCTCTTAAGTAGAGACCAGAATCTCAAAACTCAGTATAGAGAGTTGTTACTGAGCGCTGAACATTCTCTGGAAATAAACAGACCTGTTGTAGGTATATCTGAATTCTCTCTTTCATTAATCAATAAATTAAATATTGCTCAATTGAAAATAAAACGAGTGGAAAACTTTAATGCTCTGTTTAACTTACTTGATCGAAGTATTTGTAGTCCTATATTAAAGACATTAGCAAATAACGAAAGCCCCTTTTGTTTTCCAATACTTGTAGATAATAACAGGGATAAACTTCAAGCATGGCTCGCTAATAATGGAATATATTGCCCAGTTTTATGGCCATTACCGGAATTTGTTTATGATAATTATTATGAATCTGCGTATCTATCTGACAGTATCCTAGCTATTCCTTGTGATCAACGATACTCAATGTATGATATGGAATACATTTCAAATGTAATTAGGAAGTTTACTGGGAGAAGTTGATATGAAACAAAAAAAAATAATGATTCTCGGTGCAAGTCAATTGCAATTACCCGCCATTACTAGAGCAATAGAATTGGGATATCATGTAATAGTGGTGGATAAAGACATTGACGCTGTTGGAAGGAATTTTGCTGATGAATTCTATGCGATTAGCACTAATGATATTGAATCTGTAGTTGCTAAAGCGAAGGAGTTACATATAGATGGAATAATGACACTTGCAACTGATTTTCCTATGCGCACAGTTGCAATGGTCGGGCAAGAACTAGGGTTACTAACAATAACACCTGATACGGCAATTGTTGCGACCGATAAAGCGAGAATGAGAGAGCGATTGAAGAGTTGTGGAGTTCCAATACCGGCATTTTATACTGCGAATAGTTTTTTGGAATATAAAAGTGCTTGCAAGGCGATTGATGGTAAAAAAATTGTTAAGCCTGCCGATAGTTCTGGAAGCCGCGGGGTATATTTATTAACTGATATAAATGAAATTGAAAAAGCTTATAAATATAGCAAAAGCTATTCTCGGTCAGGTGAGTTAGTAATAGAGGAATATATGAAAGGTCCAGAAGTTAGCGTTGAAACCATTACAATTAATAATATAACTCATGTAATTGCTATTACGGATAAGCAAACTAGTGGTTCTCCCTATTTTGTAGAAATAGGACATTCTATTCAGTCTACACTGCACGAGGACATAAAGGAAGAAATTAAAGACATTGCAATTAAAGCAGTAAATGCTCTTGGTATTGATAACGGTGCAGCGCATGTTGAGGTTATTGTAACAGATCATGGGGCAAAAGTAGTTGAACTAGGTGCAAGATTAGGTGGAGATAACATTACATCTCATTTAGTTCCTCTTGCTACTGGTGTTAACATGGTGGAAGCGTGTATATTTTTGGCATTAGGGGGCATTCCTGACATAACGCCGAAATTCAACAGAAGCTCAGCTATTAAATTTATTAGCAGTACAAACGGTAAGATTAAAAGTATTGATGGGGTAGAGAATGTTAAAAAAATTAAAGGGATTATTGAAGTGTGTATAACTAAGGGTGAAGGTGATGTTGTTAATGAGTTAACGAATAGTTCTGACAGGATAGGTTTCATCATTGCGGAAGCAGATACCGCTAAGCAAGCAATGGATATATGCGAGAAAGCTGTGCGGAAAATTAGTATTAACCTAGATAGATAACAAAAAATATATCTGGTTTTGAGGGGAACATAAAGTGTTATGAAAATATTATTAATTTCTGCTTATGCCGATAAGTTATTGAAATTCAGGTATGAACTAATAAAATCGCTCGTGGATAATGGTCATGACTTAACCATTATGGGACCTGAGTCACCAGGTGATTTTGTCTCTGATTACAATAGATTAGGGTGTGGTTATCAACAAATAAGTATTGATAGGGTTAATGTGAATCCTCTAAAAGAAATAATAGCATTATTTACGGTAAGTAAAGAAATTAAGGCTCAGAGTGCTGATCTAGTTTTAATTTACGGTATAAAAATATTAACTGCTTGTGTTATTTCGGCTTGGCTGGCTAGAGTAAAAAGTATTTTCTGTGTAATTAACGGCGCAGGTACATTATTTATTTCTAGAAAGAAAAAAACATTTTTTGTAAAGATCTTGGCATTCCCGATAATAGCACTTGCTCTAAAGATTAGTAAAAAGACGTTTTTTCAAAATAAAGATGATGCAAATGAATTTGTGAAATTGCGCTTAATACAACAGAAAAGAGTAGTACTTGTTAATGGATCAGGTGTAAACATGGAAATGTTTACACCTCATACGCTTTCTGTAAAACCAGTATTTCTTTTAATAGGTAGAATGATACGTGATAAAGGAATTATGGAATTTGTGCAGGCGGCGAAAATTACTAAGGAAAAATACCCTGACGCAAAGTTCCGACTTCTAGGGCAGTTTGATATTAATCCAACAGCATTAAAGATGGAAGATCTACAACCATTTATTGATGATGGAAGTATCGAATACTTAGGCGAAACAAGTGATGTGCGTCCATATTTGGCTGACTCATCTGTTTATGTTTTACCTTCATATCGTGAAGGTACTCCTCGAAGTGTACTTGAGGCAATGGCTTCGGGATTGCCGATCATTACGACTGACACACCAGGATGCCGAGAAACGGTTTTAGATGGTATTAATGGCTTTTTAGTACCAGTCAAAAGTGTTAGCAAACTTGTCGAAAAAATGATTTATTTCATTGAAAACTCAGAATGCATTTCTATTATGGGAGAAAAAAGCTTGGAGATCTGTAGGGATAAATACGATGTTTTCAAGGTTAATAATATTATGCTAAATTCCATGGGGATTTCGCAAAAACCTGAGGTGCAGTGTGAAGGAGATTAAAACAATCGCAGTAGTAGGATTAGGTTACGTTGGACTTCCACTAGCTGTAGCATTCTCAAAAAGATTTAATGTAATCGGATTCGATTTAAATAAAAGAAAAATAGAATTATATCGAGATGGTATTGATCTTACAAAGGAAGTCGGAGATGTAGCAATTAAAGAAAGTGGCATAAACTTTACTTTTGACCCCATTGAATTAAGAAATGCTTCATTTATTATTGTTGCAGTCCCGACTCCGGTTGATCAGCATAATAATCCGGATTTATCTCCAATTATTACGGCATCTAGAATAGTAGGGCGGAATTTAAAAGAGAATTCAATTGTGGTTTTTGAGTCCACTGTCTATCCCGGTGTTACAGAAGAAGAATGTGTTCCTGTTTTGGAAAAGGAATCCGGTTTAGTATGTGGAATTGATTTCAAGGTTGGTTATTCACCTGAAAGAATTAATCCTGGTGATAAGGATCACCGCCTTGAAAAAATAGTGAAAATAGTATCAGGAATGGATGAGTCAAGCTTGGAAATTATTTCTGATACATACAGTATGATAATTGAAGCCGGTGTATACAAGGCGAATTCAATTAAAGTTGCGGAAGCTGCTAAAGTAATTGAGAATGCTCAGCGTGATATTAACATAGCATTTATGAATGAGCTTTCTATTATATTTAATAAAATGAATATCGATACGCAAGAGGTCCTAGCTGCCGCGAGCACAAAATGGAATTTTCTTAGATTTATACCTGGCCTTGTTGGTGGTCACTGTATAGGTGTTGACCCTTATTATTTAACATTCAAGGCAAAAGAACTTGGGTATGTTCCTGAAGTAATACTTTCAGGCCGGAAAATTAATGATTACATGGGTAAGTACATAGCCGAGAAGACAATTAAATTAATGATTGCAGATAATACGAATATAAAAGGATCAAAAGTTCTCATTCTTGGTGCAACTTTTAAAGAGAATGTTCCTGATGTGCGAAATTCAAAGGTTTTTGATATCGTAAAGGAATTGAAAGAATATGGAACTCAAGTCTTTATTATGGACCCCCATGCAGACACTGAAGAAGTACAGCGTGAATACGGCATTAGTCTGACTAAGAATCCACCTTTGGTGGATTCTGTAATTGTAGCAGTGAATCATAATGAATATACTAAATTAACTATTGATGAAATTAAGGATATGTTAGCTAAAACAGCGACAGTATTCGTTGATATTAAGGGCATTTTTTATTCAGTAGAAGCTAATAAAGCAGGACTTAGTTATTGGAGGTTGTAGAATGGGATATTCTGAGATCAATTTTAAAGAAAATACAACGGTTGTAGTAACTGGGGCTGCTGGATTTATCGGAGCTAACCTTGTAGAGGCGTTGCTCAAAAAGGGAGTCAGGGTACGTGGATTTGACAATCTGTCGAGAGGATTGCAAAAGAATATAGATGAATTTATAAATGATCCGAACTATTCTTTTATTAAAGGTGACATATGTGATATTGAAGCTTGTCTTGCTGTATGTGAAGATGTTGATTATGTATTCAATCAAGCTGCTTTAGGCTCAGTTCCTCGCTCATTGGCACAACCACTACTCTACGTAGAAAATAATATTAAAGGAACCTCTGTAATGATGGAAGCAGCTCGGATAGCCGGAGTAAAACGATTCGTATACGCATCATCATCATCTGTCTATGGTGATTCCCCAACACTCCCTAAAAAGGAAGGTGCCGAAGGGAATCTATTATCACCATACTCATTAACAAAAAAAGTGGATGAAATGTATGGTAAGTTATATACAGAGATTTACGGATTAGAGTGTATTGGGCTAAGATATTTCAATGTATTTGGACGTCGACAAGACCCTGATTCTCAATATGCTGCAGTAATACCGAAATTTATTAAAGCGTTAAAAGCCGGAGAACAAGTTGAAATTTATGGTGACGGGGAACAAAGCCGTGACTTTACCTATATTGAAAATGTAATTGAGGCTAATATAAAAGCCTGCGTTGCTCCTAAAGAAGCTGCAGGACAAGCATACAACATAGCTTTTGGTGAGAGGTTTACTGTCAATCAAATATATAATTTAATGTGTCAGTTACTTGAAATAAATATTGAGCCAAAGTATCTTGAATCAAGATATGGTGATATTCGGCACAGCTTAGCTGATATATCTAAGGCTAAACAGAAGATTGGATATTCACCGGACTGGGATTTTATTCGTGGGTTTAAGCATGCTGTGGAATGGTATAAAGAGAATTTAAAATGAGGCAGTCACAGATGAACATAGGATAGGTATTTTCTCTCCCGATCACTCATTTGAGAAAGCTCCTTTTATTCCAAGACTTTTTTAAAGTTGTCATTGATTGTGACAAAACACTAAAAAATTCAAGTTCGAAAAACCTTTATTTTCCCCATAATGGACTTGGGCTTGCAGTTTAATAGGAATTATATATCAACATGTTACTATTGGTACGACTCCTGAAAAGAATGATATTCATAACCTAAGTACAATAAAAACTTCAAATATTTCGTTCTGTTATTGGAGATGATGCCATAATCGGTGCAGTAGCCAAAATAATTGGTCTAATTACTATTGGAAACAACATATTGGGTGCAATCCTGTTGTTGTTAAGTCAATACCTGCGAATAGTGTCGCCTTGGTGTGCGAGTCAAGTAACTAAAAAGTTACTCCTTATTCAATAAATTTTATAGTTGGTGATAACTTTGATCAAAGTACTACACATTGTATCCGCTATGGATCGCGGTGGTTTGGAAACTTTCATTATGAACACCTATCGTAAAGTTAATCGTAGCAAGGTACAATTCGATTTTCTTATGACTAGACAAGAAGTTGGAGATTACGACGAAGAGATTATTTCTTTAGGAGGCATGATTCATAATCTTCCTCATATTTCAACGATAGGATATATTAACTACCGGAGAATTGTAAAACAATTTTTTGAAACACATCCTGAATATAATATAGTACATTGTCACATGAATACGTGGAGTGGTTTTTTTCTTCCAATAGCAAAAAAGTATGGTGTTCCAGTTAGAATAGCACATAGTCATAGTACAAAAAATTCAACGCAAGCTTTTGGTGGTTATATAGGCTACCTCTACAAACAATATAATAAATTATTTATTAATAGATCTGCAACAGATCTATTTGCATGCTCAAACAAAGCAGGCGAATGGCTATTTGGTAAAAAAGCAAGTTTTTTAGTTATTAATAATGGAATCGATTCTGAAGGTTACAAATTTAATGAAAAAATACGAAGTATCAAACGAAAATCGCTGTGTGATAATGGTGATACTTATATTATTGGTCATGTTGGGGGATTTAGAGAACCGAAAAATCATGAATTTCTTATTGATATTTTTAAAAAAATATATGAAAAAAACGAAAATTCATTACTTTGTTTAGTTGGTGAGGGTGAATTAAGATCAAAAATTGAGAAGAAGGTAGATGTACTAGGGCTAAAACATGCAGTCAAATTTTTAGGTGTCCGCAATGATGTAAACGAGTTAATGCAAGCTTTCGATGTTTTCTTATTTCCATCAATTTATGAGGGTTTGGGGATGGTGATAATAGAAGCACAAGCATCAAACTTACCAAGTGTTGTCTCCGCATCAATCCCAAGGGAGGTGGATATAGGTTCTGGTCTTATTGAATTTATTAGTCTCCAAGCTAATACTGAAAAGTGGGCTGATACTGTTTTAAGAAAAAAAGAAAAATATAATAGAACACTACTAAATCCAAATAATCTACTAATTAAGGGCTATGACTCACAATACGTAGCTGATAAACTTCAACGGTTTTACGTAGAAAGAAGTGTGTGAACATATGAAGGTAGCTGTTATTAGTGACTACCGTATTAATAAACATAAAGATATGTATTATGTCAATGGCAGTGCGACTCTAGAGCGTAATTTCACTAGGTATTTGTCAAACTTTGATGAGGTTTTTTATATGGGAAGGATAGTTGAAGGTGATGTAAATACATTTATTCAAGTAAATAACAAAAAGATTCATATAGTAGAAAATCCATCGTTTCATAATATTTCTCAATATTTTCTGGAATATTTTCAAATTAGTAAGGCAGTAAAAAAACTGGTTTCAGAGGTAGATTGTTGTATTATACATTTCCCAACTGTCCAAGGTTTTATTGCTGCACGAGAATGTATAAAGCAAGGGAAGCCTTGGCTAGTTGAATTATGTGGATGTCCATGGGACGGCTTTAACAATTATGGAAATATGCAAGGTAAACTTGCTGCTCCAGTAATGTACACATTAACGCATCATTACATAAAAAAGGCGCCATACGTTTTGTATGTAACAAAGTTTTTCTTACAAAAAAAATATCCAACAAAAGGAGTGAGGGGTGATGGACTTTCAAATGTAATCATCCCATCAGCTGAAGATTTTGTTTTGCAAAAAAGATTAGATAAGATAAAATCATTTGACTTGAACAAACCAATAATTCTTGGATTGATTGGTTCAATGAAGGTAGCATATAAAGGGCATGAATCAGCAATTAGAGCCATTGCTGAGTTTAAAAACTCTTCATATGACATACGTTTACGTTGTCTCGGTGGGGGGAACGAAGCCAAGTGGAAAGATCTGGCATCTAAACTAGGAGTGTTAGATAAAGTAGAGTTTTGTGGGGTGCTTCCTTCTGGTCAGCCTGTATTAAATTGGCTTGATAACTTGGATTTATATATCATGCCAAGTATGACTGAGGGCTTGCCTCGTTCAATGATTGAGGCGATGAGCCGTGCTTGTCCAGCGCTTGGTTCATGGGAAGGTGGAGGTATGTCAGAACTATTAGATTCAGATAATTTATTTAATGCAAAAAATTATAAACAGCTAACCTACAAAATTGAAGAAATTATTATTAATAAAGAAAAACAGCAGGTATGTGCAAAAAGAAATTTCGAGGTTGCGAAAAGATATTCAAACGAATTGTTAAGTAAACAAAGAAATAATTTTTATGACGAGTTTTCGAAGTATTGTAAAAAAGAAATGGTAAATAATTATGGAACCTAATTGTGCTATTGGCGATATACCGGGGGAAAACGTGAAAAAGAGTATGTTTTTTGTATATTTCTTCATGGGAATAGCTACATTAATTCAATTATTATTAGATAGTAGTGTTATTAGTATACTTTCATTTATTATACTTACTTTCATATGTTTCTATTCAATAGATTTTGATATATTGCACCCCTTTGTGTGGTTTGTTCCTGTATTTACTATATATTCTATTTCATTTCCGCTCCTATTCATTTTGGGGGCTACGGAATATTATTTTACCAAAGAAACGTTATTGCTTGAATGGCTAGCCTTATGCGTATTCATCGTTACTACAGGAAACAAACAGGTTAGTTATAATAAGTTGCTACTTACAAAAAAGAGTGAGTTAATCATTGTTATTTTATATGTAGTTACAATCTTACTGACATTATTGCAAGTTATATTTATCGTTTCACTTGGTTACACCACAAAAATAAGCATTGCACAATCAAACAACTTTTTCATTGTAATGGGAAGGTTTGCTAGTAATGGATTGATAATTCCTTCCATTTTCCTGTATTTACAACCCAAGGCAACAGCGAAAATTCGTATTTGGCATTTTTCAATTGGGTTGATGGTTTTAAGTTTAGCATTTCTGGCTAGCGGAGATCGATCAGTAGTTCTAAAATATATTCTTACATATGTATTTCTATACAATGTAACGTATAAAAAAATTAAAATAAGTACTTTTACAGTTATGGGGATATTAGGTTTGTCATTAGTGGCTATTATGTCACCATTAAAAATGTTCATAGCCAATGGATTTATTGCTGTAACTAGCCCTGAAAGGAGTTTTTTTATTGATATTCTGTATTCAGAATTTTATGCTGCTTCCTTTAATCTAAACTATTTATTGTTAATGCAAGATTTGTGGAACTACAGATTGGGATCAACTTTAATATATGATTTATTAAGTCCATTTGATTTATTAAACGTAAATCCTTTCAATATCAATAATTTTAGTGCAGTATACTGGAATCAATCTACTTTTTGGAAAACCTCTACCTCAGGTATGGGATTTACACTAGTCGGCGAAGGTTATTTGAATTTCGGAATAATAGGAATTGTTATATGGTATGTTTTTATTGCATTATTTGTTAAATGGTTCTATTTTAAAAGCAATAAAAGTAATTATAGATTTGTACTATATTTGCTTTTGATAAGTGTTATGCTTTACTCTAACCGAGCAGATCTGGCGAATATTTTTAGCCCTTTCTTTAAATATGGAATACTCCCAATTGTTTTGATTGAAATAATTACAAATATTAAACGTAAACAAAAGCAGGGAGTTAATTTTCTTTGAAAACAAATATTGCTTTATTTAATATAATATCCAATTTATTCGGCAAATTAATTACTGCTGTTCTTGGAATACTAATACCAAAATTAATAATTGACTATTATGGTTCCGAGATTAATGGATTGGTCACTTCATTAATAGGGATTTTTGTATATGTAAATCTGCTAGAGGCAGGTGTTGGGGGGGCATCAGTTCAAGCGTTATATAGTGCAATTGCAAAGAAAAATAAAACAAAAATTAATGGGATTTTAGCAGCTACTTCTAAATTCTACAAAAAGACAAGTATTGTTTATTTAGTGTGTGTAACCACTATTGCACTCCTTTATCCAGTATTAGTAAAAACAGGAATTAATTATTGGTTGGTTGTTGCTATCGTGTTAACTATAGCATTAACATCATTCATTGAATACTATTTTAAAGGTATTTATAATGTTCTTCTTTTAGCTGACAATAAAAGTTATATTCTGGTTGTTTCTTCCACCATTTTATCTGTATTGTCTAGTATAATTAAAGTATTATTGATTATTTTTGAATTTAGTATTGTATTTGTTTTGTTCTCCGTTTTGATACTAACAACATTACGCATATTATTTATTGTTAGTTATGTAAAAAAGAATTACAAATTTCTAGATTTGTCAGTGACTCCTGATTTTTCAGCTATCTCAAAAAAAAGTGCGGTGCTAATTCAACAGGTTCTATCAGTTATTATTAATAATGTAGATATATTAATCTTAACTATTTTTTGCAATTTAAAATTAGTAAGTCTTTACACAGTATACAATATTATCTGTATCCAAGTTTTATTTATACCAAAGATGTTTTCTGAAAGTCTTACAGCAGGATTTGGGCATTTATTTGTTGAGGATAAATTAAGATTTAAGATGTTATTTGACTCTTTTGAAGCATTGTATACCTATTTAATGTTTACAGTTATGATAATTGCTTATATTTTAATGCTGCCCTTTATTAAGTTATACACAGCTGACATTACTGATATTAATTATGTTGATCCTTGGTTACCATTATTATTTGTGTCAATAAGACTTTTAGAAAGTCTTAGAGAGCCTTCTTTAATTGTCGCAAGTATAGCGGGGCACTTTAATCAACTAAAGTGGTACGCTATTTTTGAAGCTATTCTGAATATATCTCTTTCAATACTATTAGTTAGGAAATACGGCATATACGGAGTTTTGATAGCGACAATAATTGCAATGCTATTCTACACAATTGCTGTAATAAGATATTCCAATAAGTACTTATTACGTAGAAGTTGGATAATTCCAGTAAGACGTTGGTTTATTAATTTGATATTAGGTAGTGTAATTGTTTATCTTGCTAATTGTTTTAAATATACTATTACATCCTATTTTGATTTTGGAGTTGTATTTGTCGTATTTCTGATATGTATAGGAGGAGGTTATCTATCATTATTCTCGATTGTTGAAGCCAAAGCGTTGAAAGTAGTAATGGGATATATAAGTATCTTTTTTCATAAAATTCGTAAAAAATTGCTGATCTAAGCACTTATCCCTAGTAAGTGTGGATTTTGTGTAAATTAATTGGATCGGAGAATAGTATGATCGATAGATATATTTTTAGGTTCGATGATATTGCTCCTAATATGAATTGGGAAAATTACTTCCGAGTAAAGGATATTCTCGTAAAATATAATGTCAAACCTATCTTAGGTGTAATACCTGACAATCAGGATCCAGAATTAAAAAAATTTCCACTGTGTGCGGGAAACTTTTGGAATGAGATTCAATCTGTCCAAGATCGTGGATGGGAAATAGCATTACACGGGTATCAACATAAATTTTCAACTAACTGCGCAGGAATTCTGGGTATAAATAGATTTAGTGAATTTGCTGGTGTTCCATTTGATCAACAACTTTTAAAACTTACTATGGGGAAAGAGATACTAGAAAAAAACAATATTGAGGCAGTTGCTTTTATGGCGCCTGCACATTCGTTCGATAATAATACTTTAATAGCTTTAAAACAAATTGGTATCTTAAAAATAACAGATGGCTATGGATTATTTCCTTACTTATACAAGGAGATTCTTTTTGTTCCCCAACTATTTGCAAGTCCAAGGAAAATGAAATACGGTGTGTATACATTTTGCCTCCATTTGAATAATATGGATAATGATGGCTTTGAAAAACTTGAGGGATTCTTAAAGAGGTATCAAAATCATGTTATAAAATTCACAGAAGCGGAAAGACTATTTCCGAGTATCTCGAATATTCCAACTGGCACAATTATAAAATATTCGCTTAAATTATTTCGCACTTTTAATAAAAAGAAGTATAAGTAGAAAAAGTGTCAAATTCAAACCGATGAAATAGCTGTTTAGTAAACTAATAATGGTTACTATAATCGATAATATGTAAGAAAGAGTGGTGTAAATGATTGCTTAAAGTTATTCTAAAAATATATGAATTATATGAATATAATTATCTCTGGGGCTTTGGAAAAGGCTTATTTAGGATGATACATCTAAAAAAATTAAGAAAAAAATACAATTTTGAAGAATGGCATACTTCCCCTAAAGAGTTTAGGCCATATACATTAGATTTAATAAAATATATTAATGATAGGATATCTATGGGTACCGTAGTTGTTGAAATAGGCTGTGGGTTAGGCGAGATAATAAGTAATATAAGATGTAATGCTAGATATGGTCTTGATATAAGTCCTCGGGTAATTCAAGCTGCAATAAAAATGGATCAAAGTAATAAAAATCCTAAAGTAGTATATAGATTAGGGACATTCGAGGATATTCAAAATCTAGATATAGAATATTTGATAGCAGTTAACTTTACTCAAAGCATTGATAGTCAAAGTTTAAGAGACTCTTTCGCAAAAATATGTAATAATAATAATATAAATAATATCATTGTAGATGACGTCCCGAATTACAAATTTATACACGATTTTGATACAATACTCCCTTCAACTTTTAAATTAACTTATACTTCGAAACCTTATAATTATGGTAGAAAAATACTAATCTATTCAAGAGGTGGATAATTACGGATATATTAGTTTCACGTTATATAATATAACAAGAGAAAAGTAATATATAAGAATCCATTCTATTGGTGAGATGGTGTATGAGAACGAGAATAAAAAAGAAACATATTTATTGGACTCTCTGCAGTGTTATAACAATGATCATGGTTTTTTTTGTAACATTGAACTATTTAACAGACTATTTCTACCGATCAATTGTTGCATCTATTGAAGGCAAGAACAGTGCTGCTTTACCAGTGGAGAATAGTACACAGCAAGCAACAAGTTCATCAGATTCACAAAATAGTAGCCCTTTATCTCCATCTCCATTTTCATATTCCTTAGGAACGTCTCAAACAGAAGCAATCCCGGACTCACAAGAGCCAAAATCAAGTGGAGAATTATCTCCAACAAGCACCCCAGATTCAAATCAGAATTTCCGAAGTGTTGCTCAGGCCGAAAAAGCGGGCTCCGATGGTAATATCACAACTGATGAGGTGAACTTTGCGCAAGAAAATATTACGTTGAAGGATAAAGCAAAAGTAATGTCGGTTCTGCTCAAAAAGCTGAGTTCCTCTGATATTACTCTCTTTGTCAGAATGAGTGATAATGGTGTTACTTCGGAAGAGAAGAAGCAAGCTAAGGAAATTATTCTTAAGAAACTTACAGAAGAGGAGTATAATGAACTTATTGCTATTGCAACTAAACTTGGCTTAAGTCAAGGGAAGAACTATTCTGATAGTCAAAAGGAGTATAGTGATAGATAAAATTCCGAAATTCCAATGTAACAAAATTAGTGTTAATACTTCTAATGCTGATAGTTCCGATTATCCATTGTTTATTTCTAATCTTATATTATAATTAATATAAGAAAAGATTTATTTATGGGAGCGAGGAAGTGCAGTATGAACACAAAAAAAATAAGTTTTCTTTCTACTTTTACGATAGGGTCACTTTTGCTTTCGGGAATACATGTAACAGCAACTCAACAATCCGTGGCTATTTCAGTTTACTATCCATCCATGCATTTCGTATTTGATAGTCAAGAGTTGACTCCGCCTGAGGACCAACGTGGATTTATCTATGAAGGAAGTACCTATGTGCCGTTGCGTTTTATCTCATATGCCCTCAATAAGGGAGTAGAGTGGGACCAAGAAACCTATACGGTGTCCGTCGGAGCTCCGACAAAGCAGCAACAGGTGGAAATTCAAGATTATCGACTTAATCGGGAAGTACGTGAGAGTATCAATAATTCGAAAGCTGATATAGTCCAGGATCCTAATCAGATTGAAGCTTATTTTAAGACAATCAATTACGTATTTGACAATCAACTTAAGCAGCCGGCTAAGGATCTGCCTGGTCTGATCTATGAGAATACCCTATATGTCCCTATGAGATTCTTCAGCGAGTCGATAGGTAAAAAAATAGACTGGGACCCTGTCACTTACACGGTGTCTGCAACTACTCAAGAGGTGGTTAGCAAACCTGAACCTAAACCAAACCCACAGCCCATAGCTAAGCCTACAAGTACTCCTACTCCAGTAATAGTTCCAGGTGGAGGCGGGGTAGGTGGAGTGGTGGTATCGAAGCCATCTTATGACAGCTTGAAGGCTTCGGCAGATGCTAAGATTGCTGCATTGAAAACTGAAGCGGAAAGTTATTTTTTAAATCTCTTACTCTCTTCCCTATCGGCAACCCCTGAGCAGAAGTTGGCACTAAAAGCACAAGGTTCTGCCAAGTTAGAGGAGTTTAATAGTAGATTCAATAATATTATGAACGATTTCGAAAGTGTATTGAGGAACAACGAATATAGCATTAGTATTATCTCCGAATATAAACAAGAATATGAAGCTCAGAAAGCTGCAGCGAAGGCTGCGGCAGGGTTATAAACGAATAATTGCCTTGTGATCCATTCTATACAAAGGCGGGGTACCAAATCGAACTATCATCGCTTGAGAAAAAGCTTATAGAAGTATTCGATGAGTTGAGTAGTGATTTATCTAATACAGGCTCAGGGAATCTGTTTATTCAACTGCGTCAAAATGAAGTTGTAGCCTTCAGCATAAGAACTATCTCAAGTGATGAACGGCAGGAACCTTTTAATAGCGGATCTATTGGACTTTCAAATAAGCAACAATATTCATTCCGCAATCTGGTGATTGCTGTCTTCAAGAAACATTCCAATTGGACGGATGGGGAGCTACTGATTCCCTTTAACGTTCAATTAGGCATCCTCAATGCTTCAGTGTACTTCCGAGGCTAGCGTGATTTTTGGAATACTAAAAAGTAGAGCCGCTTGCTCAGAAGCGGCTCTACTTTTTATGCGCTTGGCAGAGCACCGATTAACTCAAATTGCCCGGCGTCGCATATCCTGAAACCGTGCCTCGTTTGGTTAGCAAGTACGTAGCTGAAGAAGGATTTCAAGAGAGGCCCAAAGCCCAGAAAGAAGAACTACCATTCAAGCTGGACCCCTTCAAGCCGCTCATTCTGGCTGGAAGTGAACCGTAAGAACCGCTAAAGCAGCGCCGTACCGCGATGCGCATTCAAAAGCGGCAAATAGCAGAGTGTTTAGACGCTTCGTATCCGATAGTCCGGCGCTGTGAAGAGAATGCGGGAATACCGGCACCAAGAAGGTATGCTTGAGCTGGACTGGACGCCGAGCGAAGCGCAAGTGGACTTCGGGGAAGCTGACTTTTTACGACGCTAGCGGCGAGAAGTGAATGTACAAGTTCCTGTGTGTCAGTTTCCCCTGCAGCAACGCTGGTTACATGCAGCTCTTCGGCGGAGAGACCGCGGAGTGCATGGAGCACGGGCTACAGGATCTGTCTCACCGCTTGGGCGGCGTACCGACACGACTCATTGTCCCGGATATGCATTATTGCTTTGGTCGTCGCCACCAACTTCCGCATGTAATTGCAGCACTGAGCGCGTGACTGCGGGAACGACTTGGCTTTTCTGGGAACGGCAAAGCAACAGTCTTAATCAGTCAGATCCTCCGGCAGGAGCCATTTCAGTTCCTTGCGATTTGTACGGGGTCAACACCACCAATGCCGTGTTGTGCGAGTAGTGACAATGGATGAAATACTGAATTGGCTTAAGCCGATACAAATGGGGTGACCTCCCGGTGTATTTTTGTACGCAGTATTAGCGACACATTTGCTCCATTGACGGGGATCTCGGACTTATCCAATTCCTCCTTTTAACATATCCCAAGTTCCTTCTCAACTAAGGAGGTTTTTGTTATACTAAATTAGGTCATTAGTTGAAAATATTCAAAAATGAGAGTGTGAAAATAATAATGAAAGTTCTTGTTACAGGATCTTCAGGAATGGTTGGGAGAAATATATTAGACCATAATAAGGCACACGATCACAATGTATTGAGCCCCTCTAGCAATGAATTAAATTTGTTGTTATATGAAAATGTTATTCAATATTTGAATAAGCATAAGCCAGATATAATAATTCATTGTGCAGGAAAAGTAGGGGGTATTCAAGCTAATCTTCGTGAACCTGTAAAATTTTTGCTTGATAACCTGGACATGGGGAGAAACTTGGTTTGGGCAGCTTATCAAGCAGGGATCACTAGGCTTATCAATCTGGGGAGTTCATGCATGTATCCGAGGAATACACAGAATCCGCTTCGTGAGGATGATATTCTAAAAGGTGAGCTAGAGCCCACAAATGAGGGCTATGCAATTGCCAAAGTGGCAACGGCAAAATTGTGCGATTACATACACAAAGAGTATCCAACTTACTCCTATAAGACGATGATTCCCTGTAATTTATACGGAAAATGGGATAAATTTGATCCGGATGCTTCACATTTAATACCTGCTGTAATACGAAAAGTGTATATTGCTAAACAACTAAATGAGTCTAGTGTAGAGATCTGGGGCGATGGACAAGCACGTAGAGAGTTTATGTACGCAGCAGATTTGGCTGATTGTATTTGGCATGGCGTTGAAAATTTTGAATCGTTGCCATTCCTTATGAACGTGGGACTAGGCTATGATTTCTCAATTAACGAGTACTATGAAGCAGCAGCGAAGATAATTGGATTTGAGGGAGGTTTCATTCATAATTTAGATAAGCCTGTGGGAATGAAGCAGAAATTAGTAGATATAACTAAGCAAACAGCATGGGGATGGAGACCAGCCACTACGTTAAGTGATGGGATAACTCGAACTTTTGAGCATTTTTTGATGCGGGAGGAAAGAAAATGAGTATGTATCCACTAGCCTCAAGTTCGTGGGGAAAAGAAGAGCACGCAGCAATCCATAAAGTGATTGACTCAGGGATGTACACAATGGGCTCATATGTAAGTGAGTTCGAACTAGATTTTGCTGAATTTGTTGGAAGTAATTATTGTGTAATGGTTAACTCTGGATCTTCGGCTAATTTATTGGTAGTGGCAGCGTTGTTCTACCGTAAAGAAAATCCATTACAACGCGGTGATGAGGTAATTGTGCCTGCAGTCTCCTGGCCTACCACTTATTATCCGCTCTATCAATATGGTCTCAGAATAAAATTTGTAGATATAGATGCTCATACATTGAATTATGATTTGCAAGCACTTGAGCAAGCGGTCTCCGATAAAACTAGAATGATCATGGCAGTGAACCTTCTGGGCAACCCCAATGATTTCGATCAAATTCGTAGCATTATCGGTGATCGAGACATCATTCTTGTTGAAGATAACTGTGAATCTCTAGGTGCTCTTTATAAACAGAAACAAGCAGGGACATATGGCATAATGGGGACATTTAGCTCATTCTTCAGTCATCATATCTCTACAATGGAAGGCGGTATGGTAGTAACTGATGATGAGGAATTATATCACATTCTATTATCATTAAGAGCCCATGGGTGGACTCGGAATTTACCCCAGCATAATCATGTATGTGGAACTAAGAGTAATAATCCATTTGAAGAATCATTTCGGTTTGTGCTTCCGGGCTACAATGTAAGGCCTGTTGAGATGAGTGGTGCGATAGGAATTGAACAGCTGAAGAAACTGCCTCAATTTATTAGTGAAAGACGTTTAAATGCTGACCATTTTAAAGAATGTTTTTCTAATCATGAGCATTTTGATATCCAAAAGGAATTAGGAAGTAGTAGTTGGTTTGGTTTTGCGTTAATTATTAAGGAAAATGCACCATTTACCCGCGGTGATCTTATTTCGGTATTGCAAAATAATGGAATTGACTGCAGACCTATAGTAGCAGGGAACTTTGCAAAGAATGAAGTAGTCAAATGGTTCGATTCAGAGGTTCACGGTACTCTTCATAATTCTGAATATATAGATAAGTTTGGTTTTTTTGTAGGGAATCATCACTATGACATTAGAGATAAAATTGAGTTTCTTTACAATTTATTAGATAAGCAAAGCAAGTATTGACTTTCAAAAAGAGGCAGATGACTTTCCGCCATATAAAGGTCCTTAAGTTCCATTTTTCGTAAATTATATGAACTCCAACTGAGGAGAGTCTCCATAATCGAACTCGTTCAGCCGTGCCAGGTTTGCGTGCAGCGTTCCAAATGGGCTTCACGCCGGGCGACATCCCACTTGGCTTTCCCTGGATTGTAGACAAATACATAACGCGCCCACGCCTCACCGTCGCGATGACGATTTCTTTGACTTCCATCGACCGGAAGCCGTACTGAACTTCGAAAGATCGCAAATCAGGAAACACAACTTTACGGTCGACAGTCATCAATGGCCAGTTTGCCGCCGGGATCAAGGACACGATAGGTAACCATATTGAATATCGCTTATTCCACCGGCCGTGTGCATTCTCTGTCGGTCAACCGTTGGTAAGTTGAGAGATGTAAAAACCTTATTGGGAAGCGAGAGGGCATAATAATTCATAATCATGAGGCTATCTGATTTAGTATCCACGTGACGGGTCTAAACCTACCGCCTTTAGGCGGTCAGCTTCCAGCACATTGACAGTGTAGCATGCCACCTCTACCATAATGGTAAAGGTGAAAAACATGGTCGATTACCAGACCGAAGGACATTCGGTATATGACTGGATTACCAAATATCGCTATCATGGGCTAACTGGCGAAATTGCCATGAGAACTCGAGAGTTAATAAACCAATGCTGCTTCACCCGTGGGATCACGATTATAAAGGGTAGCGTGGGGAAGGATCATATCCACTTATTGATACCCTGCCCGCCCACGATGGCCCCAGCCACCTCAAGGGAAGGTCATCAAGACTTATCCAGGATGAACTCCCACATCTCAAGAAGTAATACTGGGGTCAACATCTATGGGCCAGAGGATATTTCTGTGCAACTGTCGGTACCATGAATGAAGATACGATCCGGCGGTATATCGAAGGACAACAGCATCAAAGAGTAGCCAATAAGATTGCCGAGTTTCAGTCGGAAGCTTGAGCGGCTTCAGCCAGAGGTGGCTTTCAGCAGGCTTTAGCCTCACTTGTCGGCTTTCAGCTGCTTAATGGACCCTACCGGCTTAGTTCAGTATTTATAAGCGGCATGTATTTTTTTCACGGCGTGAATAACGTCTTGGACATCTTGATTCGACATCTTAGGGAACAGGGGGAGTGTTATCGCCGACTCATAATATTGTTCTGCTATTGGACATAGTCCCGCCTTATAGCCCAGCTTCTGATAGTAAGGCAGTTTGTAAACAGGAATATAATGGACATGTACGCCTATATTCTCAGCGCGAAGGGCCTCGAACCATCTTCTGCGGCCTACAGAGAATTCGCTGAACTCCAATCGAATCATATATAAGTGCCAACTGGAATTCGTATCAGGATGTTGATATGGCCGGACGATTCCAGGAAGATCGCTGAATGCCTCGTTATAAATCGAAGCGATTTCCCTTCTCCGCTCAACAAAAGAGTGCAGCTTGGCCATCTGGGATAAGCCTAGCGCTGCGTGCAGATCTGTCATCCGATAGTGATATCCGAGTTCATGCATCTCGTAATACCAAGGACCTTCGTCTGTTAGCAGCATCTCGGGGTCTTTCGTAATACCGTGGCTGCGGAACAACTCCAGCTTTTTATAGTATTCGTGGTGATCGGTCACGATTACTCCGCCTTCGGCCGTCGTCACATGCTTAAGCGGGTGGAAGCTAAACATCGTCATATCGGCTAGAGTACCGACTTTACGATTCTTATACGTAGCTCCCAAGGAGTGCGCCGCATCTTCAATTACGACCAGACCTCGCTTATCCGCCAGTGCTCGGATTGCATCCATATCAGCCGGCTGGCCTGTGTAATCAACAGGTATGATGGCCTTTGTACGAGAGGTTAGCTTACGCTCAATATCCTCCGGGTCGATATTGTAAGTATCTGGCCTAATATCGGCAAAAACAGGTGTGCCGCGTTGGTAGAGCACGCAGTTACTGCTTGCCGCGAACGTAATCGGCGTTGTTATCGCCTCGTCGCCCAGTCCGATGCCCGCAGCGAATGCGGCACCGTGTAAAGCGGCTGTACCGCTTGAGAAAGCCACCGCATAACGGGCACCCGCTTCCTCCGCAACCGCTCTCTCAAAGTCGGCAATTCGCGGGCCCTGCGTCAAGTAGCTGCCTTTTAACACTTCCACAACGGAGGCGATGTCCTGCTCGTCAATCCATTGCTGGCCATAGGAGAGCATCGTGCTGCGAACCGGCGTACTCACTTGACTCGTAGATGGCTTCATTTATTTTACCGCCTTTTCTGACAACAGGTTGGCTTTAATCCACTCTTCGGTCAAGCGAATGCCCTCTTCCAGACTAACTTGAGGCTCCCAGCCTAGGAGTTGTTTAGCTTTCGCTGAGTTGCCCAGCAGCTTTTGAATTTCACTTTGAGGATGAATGTGTTCGACATGCTTGATCTTAGACGGATCCCCAACGATCAGCAGAGCCAGATCGTTAACGGAAATATCCCGTCCGAGACCGGCATTCACGATATGACCGTCCACCTGGTCGGAGTATCCCGCCTCTACGACGAAGTGAGCACAATCTTCGACATATAGCAGATCGCGGGTTTGAGTTCCCTCGCCGTAAATGTTGAGGTCCTTGCCAGCAAGCTTGTTATGAATAAAAATGGCAACGACGCCGCCTTCGCCTCCGGTCTTCTGGAACGGGCCGTATGTGTTGAACGGCCGTATAACAACGACCGGCAATCCATATGCATGATAGTAGGACAGTACCATGTTCTCAGCGGCAATCTTTGCTCCTGCATAAGGCGATGCAGGCTTGATTGGATGCTGTTCGGTAATTCCGGTCTCATCTGTACAGCGATCATAAACCATGCAAGTGCTCATGAATACGACCTTCACATGATGTTTCCGGCACTGCTCCATCAAGAAGAACGTCCCTATTGTATCGTTGTAAAACGTCGTTCGCGGATCATCTATCGAATCCTGCACATTGATCGATGCACCAAGGTGGTAACAGATGTCGAATCGGGTTAAAGAAAACAATTGCTCCAGAAGCGACTCGTCCTTGATGTCCCCATGGATAAATTGCTTTAACCGGGGGTTACTCATAAATTCGGTCAGATTTGCTTCTTGTCCATTGGACAAATCGTCTAGTATCCATACGGAATTTCCGTCGTCGAGCAATCGCTTGGCGACCCAACGCCCAATAAACCCGGCTCCGCCGGTTAGTAAAATATTTTTCATGTAATGGTTCCCCTGCTTTCTATATTATATGAATAAGTCCCACGTAACTGGAGTGCCTTTAGCCACATCCCGCTTTACGGTATTGCCAAGCAGTTGATCATAATGCTTGGGAGGAAGACCGAATCCCGGACGAATAGCTCGGAGGTTGCGAGCGGTGAATTGGTCTCCTGCTTTCATATCTTCAGCGATATATAGGGATCTGCGATATTTGAGTGAAGGAGCTTCTTTCTCCGTGTATCCGTAATGAATTTGTCCTAACGCTTGCCAAGCCCTCTCCGTCTCGACAACAAGCGACTTCATCTCTTCCGGCTCCAATGAGAAGGTCGAGTCGACACCTCCGTCGGCTCTTCGGAGAGTGAAGTGCTTCTCAATTACCGTTGCCCCTAGAGCTACACTAGCAACTGCTGCTCCAACACCCATCGTATGATCGGATAAACCAACCTGGCACCCGAATAACTGCTTTAGATGCGGAATTGTCAGCAGGTTGGAATACTCTGGAGTAGCGGGGTATGTACTAGTGCATTTTAGCAGGACCAAGTTTGTGCAGCCTGCAGCTCTAGCTTCTCTTACCGTCTCATCTAATTCGGCAATGGAAGCCATGCCCGTCGATATGATCATAGGTTTTCCTGTAGCTGCTACTTTCCGTATAAGAGGTATGTCCGTGTTTTCGAACGAAGCGATCTTATAGAGCGGTACATCTAGCGATTCCAGAAAATCAACTGCAGACTCGTCAAATGGAGTGCTGAACCCAATCATACCTAATTCCCGACATCGCTCGAAGATCGGTTTATGCCATTCCCATGGCGTATAAGCTTCCTGATACAGCTTGTGCAAAGAGGTCCCTTTCCACAGGCTGTTCGGGTCGTCGATGAAAAAGGCCCCTTCTGACAAGTCAAGTGTCATCGTATCAGCCGTATACGTCTGCAGCTTAAGCGCATGCGCCCCTGCTTCCGCCGCCGCTTCCACGATAGCCAGTGCCCGATCAAGCGATTGGTTATGATTGCCCGACATCTCCGCGATGATGAAAGGGCGATGACCCGGGCTTACGCCATGATTATGAACTGTAAACATATTTATACCCTCCGCTAGTTCTCTCACTCAATTTTTAAGGCCGCAATAATTAAGTAATGATCAAATGTAGTTCCTTTTCTATTGTACGAAAGGCGCTTTCAATATCTGCGTAACGGTCGGTATTTAGGATTAAATATCCAATCCTGCATTGACTGCTCTGTAATTCATCTATTGAATCACCTATATTTACGAATAACTCTCCGCGCTTGACATACGGTTTCGATAGTATCTCTTCCCAGCCCTCAATACCTTTAAAAACACCTTTCTTTTGCTTTATAAAAAGAACTCCTGCACATTTCTCGCCACTAGTATCGAAATTGATTAATTCCATATTACAAGCTGCTCTGATTGTATTCTCTACTATATCATAACCAGTCGCAAAAGGTACTAGATCGGTAGTAATGTAATCTCCACCCAGCCTAGGGCCAATTTCGATCAGTACAATTTCTTTGTCACTTTTCACTTTGATCTCTGTATGAGTGGGGCCGCAAGTAAAATGAATACTTTTTATTACATCCTTCACATAATTCGAAATATGCCTTTTTAATTCATCATCAATAGGTGCGGGAATGATATGCCCAGTCTCGACGAAATAGGGGGGACCAGACGTTACTTTTTGAGTTATAGCTATTATTTCTGTATGCCCATTGTTTGTAAAGCTTTCAATGGAATATTCTTCACCCGTTACATATTCCTCCATTATACATATGGAAGACTTTGAATTTTGCTGTGCCCGGTGAAAGGCATATTCAATCTGACTTTCAGAAACAACTAAGCTGACTCCCCTGCTTGCGGAAGAATCGACCGGTTTAATAATCCATGGGAGACCAAGCTTTGTATTGAAATATCGGACGTCTTCGAGAGTAGAAACCTTGAAAAACTTCGGTTGGTTAATTTGGTTCTCTCTTAATATCTCACGCAGCAGCAGTTTATTCGTTGCTATAGTTGCGGTTAAAGGCGAAATACCAGGAAGTCCTCTATTATTCCCAACAATACTAGCAACCCTTACTGGAAAGTCCGAGTTGGTTACAACTCCATCGATGCTCAAATCATCCGCAAGCTGAACAATTCGTTCTTGGTCGCTTGTACTGATTGCATAAAAATCATCTGCCAGCTTTGCACCAGGTGCTTCGGGGTTATAATCGACCGCAACGGTATACAGTCCTAATTCCTTGGCTTTTAATATAAGAGGGACCTGAAGAGGTCCGGCACCAATAATTAGTAATTTACCCATTAATCCGACTCCCCCATGGTTTATTTTACAAGAGTGATGAGGTATTCAGAGCTATATTGGGTTAAAGAGTTTTGACTGAACCGTTTAACTCCAATCGTTACGTTCATAAAAGCTTTGAATAATTGATGAATTTCCTCTTCTGTGAAAAAATGAATAAAAGTGTGATCCTCCAATGTGTTACCAGTACGGAAGAGCGTATCGTTTGTATTTCTAACCGTGATAAAACATTTGCCCCCGGGCTTTAATATTCTGTAGAGCTCTCCTATAGCCTGTTCAAGCTCCTGCTGATTAAGAAACATGAGCATATGTTCGCATAGTAGACCGTCAAACTGTTCGTTTTCGAATGGAAGGTTAGTTAAATTGGCTTGAATTATAAGGGGTTCAAAACCATGTTTTGTTAAAAGTTGTTGTGCGGACTCTACATTCCTGGTAGAACTATCAGTACCGGCTACGACATGTCCTTCCCTTAACATAAATAGCATGTGTCTTCCATTGCCACAGCTTAAGTCGGCAAGATGATAACTGTTTCGCTCTTTGAAGTGAGTTTTAACAAAGCGTATCACTAATTCACTTGGAAGATTCGAAAGGGCGCTCATATCCTCATCCTTATTTGGATTATTTGGTTACAGTAATTAAGTAATCTGAGTTAACAACTTCTTTGCTATACATGCTTTCTTCCTTAATGCCTATTTCTATTTCCGAAAATTCAGAAAAGAGACTGTTTAATTCTTCAGGTTCAAAAAAGTGCATTCTCATACCTTGTTCATTGGTTCGATTATCGTTTAACACAATTGTGTTCTTCTCAACCTCTTGTCCTAAAACATACCTTTGATCACGAATTGATCTTACTACAAAAAACGCCTTTCCGCCTTGTTTCATTACTCTGTATAATTCACGTACGATGGTCTCAATATCTGCTTTATAGAAATAATAGAGTACTCCGTAGCAAATAACAGCATCAAAACACTCTGTATCGAAAGGCAATGCAAGAATATTTCCTTGTACTAAATCTGCCTGAAGTTTGTATTCTTGCAGAATTGAATTTGTAAATTGAAGAGCTTGATCTGAAAAATCGATGCCCGTTACTCTATAACCTTGATGGGCCAGAAATATCACATGCCGACCTGCTCCGCAGCCTAGATCCAATAAATGTGTTTTTCTCGGTTCGTCATAATTTGATTCCACGAATCTTAGTACCGATTCGTCTGGGTGCCTTAGTAGAAAACGTTGGTTTGTATGTAATTCATCCCATTTCAATTGATGCTCGGATATATACATAATCTACCTCACTTTCAAATTCTCAGCACTAGTTCGTTAATATCTCTTTGTTAGCTAACAAATAATCGATTACTTTACTAATATTCACAAGGGGCATATCATTTCTAAAGTGTTGTACCACATGCTCCAACAGTTTGTAATCATCCGAAGTATCAAGGGTCAATCGAATTTCCGGGTGACGTAAAGCTGCTTCAGGATAATAGATGCAAGTTCTATACTGCTCCATATGATCTAAAAATGCAGTCACGATATGTTCGCGATGCTTTAAAGAGGTTTCTTCCTCAGTAAGCTTCGTAAGGATATCCATCGAGAACAATTCTGATGTTAAACCAACTGGCAGTTCATCCTTCAGAATATAGTCGTATTGCCCAGTTGAGGCAAGTTCAATCAATTCATCGATCGTATCAGGATCTACTAATGGGCAATCACATGTAACCCGAACAATGTTATCTGCTCTTGCTTCTTTGGCGGCATAATAATATCGTTCCATCACATCGGTCTCTGAGCCTCTGTAGCATCTAACATTGATTGATTTACAAAGCGATTCAATAGGGTCATCCCGCTCCAAAATCGATGTAGCTACTATAACCTCCTGTATTTTTTGGGAGGCTTTAACACGGTTCACAACCAGCTCAAGTACAGTTGTTTCACCAAGCATTTTTAATACCTTTCCAGGAAGCCGAGTCGAGCCCATGCGGGCTTGAATAATCGCTACATTTCTCATTTTATTATTCCTTTACTTTTTCATTAATATATGGATAAGCGTATCAAGAATATGGAGTGCCTCCGAATCCGTTAATGCGGGGTATAAAGGAATACTAAGCATCGTTTGTACAGCTTCCGTGGTGTTAGGGAAAAGCTCATTAGATATTCCGGTATATTGGTGAAGAGAGGGATATACTCCTCTGCCAAATTGAATCCGATACTCAAGACCTTGTGATAATATGCTCTCTGGAGTGATGCCTTCTTTCAGCTGAACCATATAGCGGAAAAAAATGTTATCATCCATTAATTCAGGAAGTTCCAGCACGTGCTTGTAAGCCATTAATTTTTCCTTATATAAGGATGCCAGCTGCAGCCGCCTCTCAATAAATTTAGGAAGCTTCTGAAGCTGGTTTATTGCTAGTGCAGCGTGAATAGGAGGCATCTCATAATTATATCTCAGATGGAACAGCTTTGAGTGACTAGTAGACTCTAGATACTCGAGAGCAGCATGATAATACACTTCGTTACTCGTACACAACACTCCGCCGGCAATCGCAGAAATCATTTTGCTTTCGTGTAAGGAAACAATGGAAATATCTCCTTTACTTCCAGCCTTACGATTGTTCTTCGAAACGGCGCCTAATGATAGTGTGGCATCCTCAATCAAGGGAATGTTCAAGCTCTTAAATTCATCTAGATCAATCGCTTTACCGAACATGTGCGTAAATATTAATGCTTTGGTTCTTTCCGTAATATTTGCTCTAGCATGCAGCAGATCCATACTGAAGTCCGAGTTTTGCACATTCATTGCAATGTCTGTAAAAACAGGCTTAGCACCCGTATATAATATGCTGTTCAGTATTGCTGTACATGTATAAGAGGGACAAATAACTTCGTCGTCATTGGTAATGCCTAAGGCAAGTAATGCTAAATGAAGAGCGGCCGTTCCTGAAGTTACCGCAATGGCATATTTATAACCTAAAAAATCAGCAAATTCGTTCTCTAATTTTAGCTTTGAGTTTTTAAAGCTGTCCTGCTTACCATACTGTTGTAAAATATGAAGATCATCTGCTTCCACGCATGGATGCACTAATGGAATCATTATACGAACCTTCTCTCAAACAATTTGAAATATCCTCTCGATTCCCTTGCCGTCAATTAAACTTTTTGCCTCTTTGGACATCTGTTCCCGGATCGTTTGTCCTTGAATATGCGTAATTGCATCATGTAATGAAACTGCATTAAGCTGATTGTAGCTCCCTAAATTATACACAGCGCCTCTGTTATGAAACGAAGCCGCTTCGTCATTTTGCTCCGAATTTTGATTAATAATGATAGAGGGGGTACCCAATGAACAAGCTTCATACATAGTCATGCCTCCCGAAATGAAGGCCAAGTCAGAGGACAATAACTTGCCGGCCATATCTTGTATGTATTGGTGAACATACATTTTATATGGAAATTTGTCAGTATGTAAGGATGACAAGTCTATATTCGAGCTGCCTAATATGACGTCTATCTCTAGATTGTTATCCCAAATACCTTTCATTCCGTCTAATAGGTTTAATAGGCGCAAAGTTATACCATTGGGATCCGTACCGCCGAACGATACCAATACTTTCTTGATTTTGGGTTGAATCATTCGTTGGGTTGAAGCGAGTTCGGATATAAGCGGATTTAATATAACGTATTTTAAGCCATAAAAAACATAATCGTCTGATTGTTGTGAATCAAAATTCAAACTACATGAAATTAACTTTTCTCCAGCTTGAATACGAGCTTCCGCGCTATCATTAATCCAAGTTATTTGTACGCCTAGAGAGCGAATCGTTGTGAAAATAGGATCATAATAATAAAGGGCAGGAATGTCTATTATTATTTTCTCTACTTTATTTTCTATTAAATGATCTTTCAATTGTCCCAACTCATCAAGCTGCATAACTTCATGTTCCAATTGCGTGGAATTAACTTCGGAAACAGCGAAGAATAAAGTTTGGACACCCTTGCTCCGAAAATATTTATTTACATTCCACATTCTTCTGTAATGTCCGGTGCCTATTCGGTTACCTATCGCTACTAAGAAAGCAATCTTATCCTTCATAGCTGCTAATTTCCTTAAAGAATTCCCTTTCCAGCAAAGTCCTAACAGAGTCAATGGAAATCGGCTCTTCATCATGTGAGCTATACATTTTAATTTCGGCTGTATTGGCGGAATCGTAATGTACAGACCTCTCTAACAATGGGTTTGGAATGACAAACATGTCCGGAAGCTCCCAAGCACCGTTCGATTCATCAATCGTCATTAGCTCCTCGAACATTTTCTCACCAGGTCGCAAGCCGATTTCATGGATTTTTATTGCCTCGGGATTAATATTCAAAATTCTTGTCGCCTTTTCGATCACCACCTGTACTAAATCACTCAAACGAATAACAGGCATTTTCAACACAAATATTTCCCCGCCTCTAGATTGTTGCATCGACTTTAGAGTTAAGGAGGTCGCTTGATTTAAAGTCATCATAAATCTCGTCATATGTATGTCTGTAACATAAACGGCACGTTCCCGCTGAATCTGCGAAAAAAACAATGGAACTACCGATCCGCGTGAACCAATTACATTCCCGAATCGTACAACAGAAAAGTCTGTTTCATGTGCTCCGCTATTGTATTGCGCATTTGCTATCAATCGTTCGGCCATCAATTTCGTTGCACCGTAAGTGTTAGTAGGGGCAATCGCCTTGTCAGTGCTTGTAAAGACTACTTTTTTGATCCCTGTCTCGATGGCTGCGCGAATAACATTTTGCGTACCGATTATATTCGTTTGCACGGCTTCATATGGATTATATTCGCAAGAAGGGACATGTTTCATAGCGGCAACATGAAATACATAATCAATACTTTCCATCGCTCGGATGACACGCTCCAAGCTTCGAACATCACCTATTAAGTAACGTATGTTATCATATTGGCGCATTCTTTGCTGTAAGAGGAATTGCTTGTGCTCGTCTCTGGACAAAATCCGTACCACAGCCGGTTCATCTTTTAAAATTTGTTCTAATAAACCTTGCCCAATTGTACCTGTCCCTCCGATAATAAGTACTTTTTTATTCTTATAGAAACCATTCATTCCATTCACTCTCTTTTGCGTTTTTTATATGAAACCTCGTAATTCGCAACAAAAAATATTTCAAATCTTCTTGTTTATTCAAAAACTCCCAACCGTAATTATACGATACCTCTTCAAATCAGTCTAGGCCAACAACATGCTCAAAGTGTTCAATAGAGCCGGCCAAAACAATTCGACATTCTTAATACTTAACATGTATAATCGACTTAATTAATCACCTAGTTGTCCTAATAATAATTACCAAAGGGAGAGAGAAATAAATGAAAGTCGCATTAATTACGGGTATTACAGGTCAGGACGGGGCCTATTTGGCTGAATTCTTACTAGACAAAGGATATATTGTTCATGGGATAAAGAGGCGATCTTCTTCTTTCAATACAGGAAGAATTGATCATCTTTATCAGGATCCGCATGAGAAGAATGTGCGGTTCGTTCTTCATTATGGAGACTTAACGGATTCTACGAATCTGATTCGAATTATTCAGGAAGTACAGCCGGCTGAAATCTACAATTTAGCCGCCCAAAGCCATGTAGCGGTTTCATTTGAAACCCCCGAATATACGGCGAACGCGGATGGGATCGGTACTCTGAGATTGCTTGAAGCGATTCGCATACTAGGGTTGGAAAGTAAGACCAAGTTTTATCAAGCCTCTACGAGCGAGTTATATGGACTGGTACAAGAAACGCCGCAGAAGGAGACAACCCCTTTTTATCCGAGGAGCCCTTATGCTGCTGCGAAGCTCTATGCGTATTGGATTACAGTAAACTATCGCGAAGCATATGGCGTATTTGCTTGTAACGGTATTTTATTTAACCATGAGTCGCCGTTAAGAGGAGAGACATTTGTTACTCGTAAAATCACCCGAGCCGTTGCGCGTATTAGCCTTGGTGTACAAGAGAGACTATATTTGGGCAATTTGGACGCCAAACGGGATTGGGGATATGCAAAGGATTATGTGGAAGCAATGTGGTTAATGCTTCAGCAAGAAACTCCTGAAGATTTTGTCATTGCCACAGGGGAGACACGAACGGTCCGAGAATTTGTTGAGCTCGCCTTTAGCCAAGTGGGGATTAAAGTGGTTTGGAAAGGCATGGGGATCGAGGAGGTAGGTATTAACGAAGAGACGGGGGAGGTTGTCGTTTCAGTGGACCCTGAATATTTCAGACCTACGGAGGTTGATTTACTGCTAGGGGATGCATCCAAAGCTCGCCAGAGGCTGGGCTGGAAGTCTAAAGTGTCGTTCCAAGAGCTTGTATCCCTTATGGTCGATGCGGACCTGAGAGAGGCGGAAGCAGAGCTTCAATCACATAAACCCATTGTTTGCGGTGAGGAGTGAGTCAGATGAAGCCGTCGGACAAAATATACGTGGCCGGCCATAAGGGTCTTGTAGGATCCGCTATATTAAGATACTTGGATTCTCAAGGGTACAGTAATCTTCTTTATCGAACCAGCAAGGAAGTCGACTTAAGGGACAATAGACAAGTGTTGAGCTACTTCAATGAAGAGAGACCGGACTATGTTTTCCTTGCAGCTGCAAAGGTCGGAGGGATTATTGCAAATAACAATTATCCCGCTGACTTTATTCGCGACAATTTGATGATACAAACAAACGTTATTGACTCGGCATACCAGGTAGATCTCACTAAGTGACGGCCTGAAGTCGACATATCAGTGGTATCTGAAACAATCATAAGATTCTTTTTTGAATGGAGGGTTTGCCAATGAAGCTTGTCTTATTATCAGGCGGCTCAGGGAAACGACTTTGGCCATTGTCCAATGATGCTAGATCCAAACAATTCTTGAAGATACTGGAGAACAAGTCTAGGCAGATGGAGTCAATGGTGCAGCGCGTTTGGCAGCAATTGGAGGTATGTGGATTAGCGGATTCCTCCATTATTGCCACAAATCCCACTCAAGTGGACATGCTTCATCATCAGATCGGCATGAATGTGCCTATCCTAATCGAACCGGAACGAAGAGACACTTTTCCGGCCATTGCCTTGGCTGCATCTTATTTATATTCGATTCAAGGGGTCAGTTTGGATGAAGTGGTCGTTATTCTTCCGGTGGATCCTTATGTGGATGATCACTTTTTTAATAGACTGAAAGATTTGCAAGCCGTCTTGCAAGCATCTTCGGCTCGACTTGCCTTAATGGGGGTTCGTCCTACATATCCATCGTCCAAGTACGGTTATATTGTTCCTGAGGATGGATTTGCTCAGTCGTCTTACTATCAGGTGAAGCAATTTAAGGAGAAGCCGACGGAAGAGCAGGCGATTGTTCTAATTGAGGATAATAATGCATTGTGGAACTGCGGTGTGTTCGCCTTTAAACTGGAATATATTGTTCATGCTTTGTTGGAAAAAGGGCTGCCGGTTCAGTATGAGCAGCTTTTGAAGCAGTATCATCGGTTACCCAAGATCAGCTTTGATTATGAAATCGTAGAGCAAGAGTCCCAAATCGTCGTCCTTCCTTATGAAGGGGATTGGAAAGACCTTGGTACCTGGAACACGCTCACTGAAGAAATGGATACAAGTCTGATTGGAAATGGCATTCTTAGTGATGACTCTTTCAATACTCATTTAATAAACGAACTGGATATTCCTGTGGTCGTGTTAGGCCTCTCTAATGCGGTTGTCGCTGTAAGTCCCGACGGAGTATTGGTTTCCGACAAGGGGGCTAGTCCAAGGCTGAAAGACTTAATCCGCTTCGACCACCGTCCCATGTATGAGGAAAGTTTATGGGGCTCCTATAGGGTGTTGGATTATACCAAGCTTGGCGACGGGAATGAGGTTTTGACCAAAAGGATCAGTTTATCAGCCGGGGAAACCTTTGGGTATCAGGCTCATTTTTACCGGACCGAGATATGGACCATAATCAGCGGGAGTGGAGAGGTCATCATTGACGGGGAACGAATACAAGTTAGTGTCAATGATGTGGTTAAAATCTATCCCAAGATTAAACACGGTATCTTAGCTCATGAGAACATGGAGTTGATTGAAGTTCAAACCGGAAAAATCGTCGAAGAAGATATCGTACATTTTCCTTTTGATTGGTATAGTCATGTTAATTAACAGTTATGCTTTGTAAAAGCGGTTGAGCAGGGAGCTATCCCTGCCCAACCGCTTCTATTTTTTGATTTAAGTAGTAATTTATTGTCTGTTTGACGCCTTCTTTTATCGAGAATTCCGGCTCCCAATCTAATATCTGCTTCGCCAACGTATTGTCTAAGCAGCTATGGATAATATCTCCAGGTCGATTAGGCTGATAAATGGGATTGAATGGTACATTTAATATGGAACACATTTCGGCTAAGAGCTGGTTTACCGAGGTTTGTTTGCCGCAACTGATATTTAACACGCGGTTATCGCCTGTATATAAAGACTGTATGTTTGCTTTTACTACGTCCTTGACGAATATGAAGTCTCTGGTATTTTCACCATCTCCATAAATAATTGGGCGATGACCGTTTAATAATTTGTCTAGAAAAACAGAAACTACACCGCCTTCGCCATTTGGGTCTTGGCGGATTCCAAAGACATTGCCATAACGAAGTATTGTGTATGGAATCCCAAAGCGCTCTGAATAAACTCTCAAATAACTTTCCGGTGTATATTTTGAAATCCCATAATTAGATATTGGATTTATCGGGTGGGCTTCATCTATTGGAATGTATTTTGGTACTCCGTACACAGCAGCGGAAGAAGCATATACAACTTTTCTGATATAATTTTTGCAGCATTCCAGGACATTGAGAGTTCCAAGAATATTAACACGCGCATCATGTACTGAATCTAACATTGAGTTCTGGACGTCAATTTGTGCTGCATGATGAATTAGCAGCTCAGGCCGAAACTCTTTAATATAAGTACCAATCTTGGAGTCATCGATATCGGCTTGAAGTAAATGTGCTTGAGGGTTAATAAACGCTTTATGGCCTGACGACAAATTATCCAGAACGGCTACGCTGTGACCAAGTGAGATGAGCTCATCAACAATATTTGAAGCAATGAAGCCTGCTCCGCCTGTAACCAATATCTTCATAATTGCAATAAACTCCTTTACTAATTACTCGTTTGATTCCGGATCCAGTACGCTCGGATAACGAGAAAGAAGAGTGCTAATAATAGTGCAATAGCTCCCCCCAGTACAGTGGTAATGAGTTTAGCTGGACCAATAGGAACTGCAGGCACGATTGCCGGAGTTATCATTACGTAATTAAAGTCATAAGGTTTACCATTAATAGATTGTTGTTCAAGTTCAGCTATAGTTTTCTTATGTGACTGTATGTCTTCATTAAGGGACGCTTCTTCGCTATTTAGCTTTGATTTCTGTACAGTAGCATCAGCTTGTCTGGATTGCAGAGAAAGATAAACAGGATTTATTTCTTCATTTGACAACTGCAATGCACCCAACTGTTTTCCATTAACTAGATATGTATCATCCGCCAAGGCTTTCTTTGTATTAAGAATTTGGGGAGTAACTTGGATCAATTTACTGACTTCATTTAGTTCTGATTCGACAATTTGCATGCTGCTTTTTACTTCTTCGAGTTTCGCTTTTTGTTCGGTTTGTTTGCTTAAGTGTTTTAATATTTCAATGTTCGAGCCGGTACTAAATGCCAATAAGTTTGCAATGTCTGTTGTAACCTGATTATCAGTTCCTTTAACTTTAATACTTATATAGCTTGAATTAGGCAGGGACTCTACTGAGATATTGTTCATAAGAGAGTCAATCGTGTACTTTGTCGGATCCAATTTTAATCCATTTATTATTTTGCTTGTGGTAAATTTACTTTTCACCTGTTCTTTCGCGGAAGATAAATCACTCGTTTTTGCATCTTTTTCCGAAGGGACTAGACTTACAATAGAAGTACTTTCAAATATGGAAGGTTGCATATATGAGTAACCCCCGGCAATAAACATTGCACAAATAATCACTAAAGCAATCCATATTTTATTTCGCCAAGCATCCTGAATAATCTCTCTCAAACTAATTTCATTAGCCAATTGAAAAGCCTCCTTCATTAGTTCTGGTTGCTTACTTTCTAATATTAATCAAATCATCAATGTTCTTGTTCTCATTAGAATCGATTGATGTAAGTTTATCTAGTAATACAGTATCATGCCTGCCTAATTTGGTTATAGCGGCAATATACCACCTAGCAATCTTGCGATTGAGCTCCTCATTCATATTATCAAGAACCCTTGAACGCAATGGATAGAGCAAATCATGAGTTTCTTGATATTTCCCTGACAGATAATAGATTTGGCCCAAGGATAAATATGTATTGTCAGAAAGCGTAAACGGGTTACCTTTTACTTGTTCAGCAGGCAACATCCTGATGATCTCTTCTCTTCTAATTACTTCCATGTAAGTTTCAATGGCTTGATTCCAATACTTGTTCTGACTGGGGTCGCTTGGATTAGAGGTATAGATTTCGTTGCCAAGAGTTAAATTCAAAGCAATATTCCGATCGTAAAAGCTGATTTCCCAAGGATGGGTATTCATTGCTCCTTTTATTAATTCCAAAGCTTGTGAGTACTGTTTTCTCTTCATATAAAGGTTATATTCTTCTTCAATATTGAACCGGTTGTACGGTTCAACTCTCTTCAATTGATTAATTATCCTTGCAGCATCATCTGCGAATTTCTCCTGATTGGTTTGTGTAAATAACTGCAGCAATAAGTTTGATTTTAACAGGCTGTACTCCGGATTTTTAGGAAATGTATTTATTGCTTTATCCAAGGACTGAAACACTTGATCAACCGGCTTGGATGCTTGTAACAAAGCAACAGCAGTTGTGTATTGGTTATGTGCTCGTAATAGTAGCATAGATATAACCAATAAACTGATAGATAGAATACATAATAAGGTTGGATAAATTTTCTTCTTAAATTGAGTATAGATATTAGGCATGGAGATGGACTTCATGCTTACTTGCCCGATCATTGCACCCAAGCACAAAAAAACAAGTCCGCCTATAAAAATAAAGCTCATATTAAAATCAAGCATACTATGGGCGAGAATTGAGAATGGAATGATAAAAAAGGTTATTGAATTTATCCCGTTTCTTACTGCGAATCGAATGAATAATGAGAATAGCAGTACAAATAATATTATGGAAAATGACAGTCCGAGTATTCCAGTCTCCACCATATTCTGCAGGAAGTAGTTATGAGCTTGTCTACTGACGTAAGGATTGCTTTGGTATTTTTCAAATAATGCGGACCATGCTCCTCCTCCAGCTCCTATCATCGGATTGTCTTTAAGTATTTTTATGGAATCTTTATAAAATGTTCCTCTTTCCAGCACGCTGCTTTGTTTAAAGTTAATATTCTCAATCTTTTTTGCTATAGAATCGGGTAAAAAGGAAAAGTTCAAATAAGTTAAAGAAAACAATAATATAGTCCCAATCAATAAGGCGCATAAAGGTACAATAAATCTGTGTTTTTCGAAGGTACCTATCCGTTTTTGCAGCCAAGGCTCGAAATATTTATTAAGAATAAAGACTAGCCCATAATAAAATAAGGAGGCTCCTATTAAGATCATCCAGCCTATTATCGAAGATTTCGATGGAGCACTCTCATCCAGGAAATACATTCCATGAAGGAGGTCGGATATCTCCAACGAAATTACAATTGCAACGGCAAAATTCAAAAGGAAACTAATCTGCCTTGAGCTTTTCATTAGAAATAATACTAACAATACCACAATTAGAAGGGTTAAAAGGGCACCACGAGAGTACGTTAAAAAAAAGGAAACAGCGATCGGAATTACAAATAAAGAGGTTGCTATAAACGATCTGTTAGCCGTCTGATTGTTACTTGTGCGATATAAACTGCTTATCAATAGTCCCATCAGTAAAGCAGCATATGTATTAGGATATTGGAACACAGAAGTTAATCTTTGTTGATAAATAGCATCCGCATAATGAACATTACCGAATATATTCATGAATCCGAATATTGCGATCATAAATCCTGATGATAATATCAGGAACTCTAAAGGTTTGCTCTCCTTCTCTTCGCGAGTCATATAAATACCTAATAGAAATAGGGCAGTGTACGATATATGAACAATGACCATTATTGCGGATTGATATGCGGAAGCGGAGTTTAACATTGAGAGGGTGTAAAGTAAGGGGAATCCCCAAATACACAAAGCAAATAAAGAAAGGGAATTGTTAAGCTTATTGCGAAAGCTTGATATGGCAACTGTTAGCAATATACCGGAGCATATGAGGAAGAATGCGTATAAAGGCTTTTGAAATGTAACAGTCCCACCATTAAAAACTCCCTTATAATAAGGAAGTATAAACAAAAAAATAGATAAGAGCGAAAAACCGCACCAATATGTAAAGGTAGGATTTTTAACGATCGGTGTTTTTAAATGACGGTATTTGACACTAGTAGACAAAATCATTTCCTCCTTCTGACAAGACTCAACAGATATCTTACCAGACTTTTAAAGATAATTACAAATAAAAAAAGCGATATTCCATGGCCAATCGAAAATTGCTGAATTCTACTTAATTAGATTAAATATTTTTGTTATAATAGAATTTATTTAATCTGAGTTGGATGATCTGTAAGATGGAGGAAGCAGAATGAACAACACGAAGATCATGTTAGTATATGAACATAGAAGAAGAGAGATTGATTATCTTGTTTTCTTGAAAATCAAACTTGAAGACGCCGGATTCCAGTGTCGTATTGCAAGTATTTCGTATAGCTTTATGAAAACTCTTACCGCGTTTGTGCCCGACTTGCTTTTTATGCCGTGGGGCTACGATACAAGGTTTATCCAAGCAGCTAGAAAAGTAAATCCGAACATCATCGTGATTGACTCTCATGCGGAACAAATTATGGACAAAACAACACTTTACGATGTGTTAAGAAACAACACAATTAAAGTGTCCGATTATCATTTATCATGGGGGGAAAAGTTTAAGAATGACTATTTGGATGGGGTCGAGGAGTTTTCCTACATTGTCGGGAATTCACGTATGGACCTTTACAAAAAACCGTATAATCAGATCTATAGTTCAGACATCAAGAGTAAATACGGATTAGAATGTAAGAAGGTTATTTTGTTTCCAATGTCATTCAATATCGTATACTATAAGACGCATGAAATGGAAACATTGGAGAAAGAAATGCCTAATATTTATAAGGAGAGAGACGAAAACATCGATCAATTGACTCAAATTACAAGTTATATTACTCAATATATTGAAAACAATAAGAATGATGATTATGTATTTGTCTTGAGACCTCATCCTGCCGAGCCGCTTGAAGAAGTACAAAAGAGATTTCCAAAGTTAGATCAATTGAAGATCATATACGGAGATGGTATTCAGGGGTGGATTCTTCAATCGGATGTTATATTTGCCTGGACCAGTACTACAATAATGGATGCCTTTATGAATAACAAGCCTTGTTGGCTTGTTGATGCTGTGGATACTAGATACAGTAAGCTGTCGCATTTTGCTTACGCAAAATCTATTAAAACTTATGATCAATTCGAGAATGCGTTAAACCTATGTCTTAATCATAACTACGATGAGACAGCTTATTGGCATGTAGATGAATTCAACTCTTTCATAGAGGATAATTTTGGCCCGAATGACGGGATGTCTTTTGAAAGAACAGCCGAAGCGATTAAGAATATGGTAAGCAAAGAAGCGAGGAGGTTAGCTGATCATACTGATTTTCCTCAACAAATAATAAACAAAGAGAAATGCAAAGAGAGAATCAAAACCATCTTAGCTGAATTAAACATACTTAATCGAGTTAGCAGGTGGAATAAGCTTCAAGAGGAGTACATAAGTAAAAGGGCTTTGGTGGAAATGGAACAAAAATATAAGCGTTACCTAAGAGAACCGCTTTATGCTAAATAGGATATTTAACAGATCAAATACTTATTGGGTTGCAGGTTATTACACTTTATTTAATCTTTCATCAAAAGCTTTTGGACTTTTTAGGAATTGGTTTATAGCGTTTTTGTTTGGTGTGTCGGTATACACAGATGCTTTTTGGGCTGCACTGCTTCCGATCATGTTCTTCAAAATGACTTTTGGGACAGCGTTGACCAATGTGATTGTCCCCGTATACCTAGAAAACACTAAAAAACAAAAACAGTCTATTTTGACTTATTTATCAACCAATTTACTATTTACATTTTTTTTGATTTGTATAATCGTAATCAATTCAAAGGTAATTCTAAAAATCTTTACTCCAGGAATATCGGATGAGGTTTTAGGAATATCACAGCACTATATCATAATGCTCTCACCGCTTATATCTATTCTAGCACTAATCGATTTGTGTATGAGTCTGCTGGCTGCTAATGGGGAGTATTTCAAATCTGCTGTATTAAATTTCCTAATCAGCCTTTCCCTTGTATTATTTATGTTTGTTTTCTATTTTGATAAAGCAGTGCTTTTGCCGCTGTCTACATTGCTTGCAAATGCCTTGGTTGCTGGAATAGGAGTCATTTGGTTAAAGGCAAAGTTATATATTGCTAGAATAGATCTCAAAATGAGTAAGACAATTTTCGTTCTGGCCATTCCAGTTATGATTTCGAGTGGAATCGAAAACATCTCACATTTCATTGATAAGTTTCTGGCCAGTTTCCTTGAAACTGGGAGTTTAACATTACTCTCTTATTCTTTAGTGCTGCAAGAAGTTATATTAGCGGGTTTGGTTGGTCCCGTAGTAAGCATCTATTTCCCGAAGATATCCAAAATGATTATTCAATCTGAAAACATATCGCGGTTATCTATTAAAACAAACTTTTATCTTAATCTTATTATTAGTGTTATACTTCTAATATTTACGTATATTGGTTTTCCTGTCGTGAAATTGGTATTTATAAGGTTAGAAGAAAACCAAATCAAAATTATTTTTAGTTTAGCCATTCTACTGATCTTTAACGTCGGATGGATCGCTGGGAAATTAATATTAAGCAAAATATATTATTGTCATTACAATACTAGTATACTCTCTGCAATTAATATAATCGGTCTTATTACGAATGCTATATTAGGTTATCTATTTGTGAATTACTATGGGTTGAATGGAATTGTCTATGCTACAATTATAAGTACAATAGTTAGCACTGCGATATATACGATGATCGCCATAAAGAAGAACTATATTTCTGCTGCTATTATTTATAGTTTTATTCCATTAATAGTTGTGGGAGCAATTTTATTTTTATTTTCATCTCTTTTTTAATCTTATTCTTTGAAAGGAATCATAATCGTGAAAATAAGTATTATTACTCCAACCTACAATGCCGAAAAGTATATTGAACAGACAATCCGTTCGGTGCTAGAGCAACAATCTGAGGAGTTCAATCTGGAGCATATTATTATGGACGGTGCTTCTTCGGATCAGACAGCTTCAATTGTCAATGAATATGTAAGGAAATATCCCGGTATTATTCGGTTTATTAGTGAAAAGGATAAATCCTTATATGACGCCCTTAATAAAGGGCTAATGCAAAGTACGGGTAATATTGTAGGCATCATTACTGCTGGTAATGTTTATTTGGCTGGAGCTTTATTAAAAGTCTTTCATAAACTTAATCCAGCAAATGAATTAGCGCTGGTTGGCGGGCAATATTTCTGCAAACCTGACCTAAAGCCCATAAAAAAAATAGTTCCCAAATTTATGAATAACCCCACAATCTTATCCTTAGTAGACTGTCATGTAGGTGACAGCAGCGTTTTTTTTAAAAAGGAATTTTTTGAATCACTTGGAAATTACAACTTGCAATACATATATTCTGCTGATTTTGATCTATATTATAGATATATTAATAGTGGACGTAAGTTCATTATTATGGAAGAAGCGCTGAGCAAGTTTATTATTAGCGATGACCAATTATCTACAAAGTTTGCGAATAAGCAAATGCAAGAAACGATGGATTTCATAAAGTATCCTAACATCTACAAAATTTCGAAAAAGACCAAGTTCTCTGCTGTTTTATGGTATCTCTTGCGTATATACCAGAAGGTGGTATAAATGAGTAAAAAAATTCTAATCATTCTAAAAAATAGTTCTGGAATCGGCGGAGCCGAATTGATGATTGATGAGATTTGCTCTTATTACCAGCAAACACAAAAATATGAATGCTATATAGCAATACCAGGTGGTACTAACAGTGACCATTATCAAGAAAAGTACGGAAATGTCGTAAACTATAACCCTAACAGACTATTGCAATCTACAAGTCGACTTTTGACATTCATAAAAGAAAAGAATTTAGATATCGTCTATGCCCATGATGTTTTTGCTTCAATATTAGCTTGTTTCTTGAAATTCGGTCAAATGCGAAATAAAAAGCTTGTTTTCATTTCCCACATTCATAACAATTATGGTTGGTACGAAAAAAAGTCATTGAAAGCTTTTGTTTTTAATTTAACGATGCGACACATGAATCGGGTAGTTGTTGTTTCTAATTATGTAAAACAACATTTCGCTTTTCTTGACGAAAGAAATTCAACTAAGATTAATGTTGTCTACAACTACTTAAACAAAAATTACGAGAAACTGGATTTTAACTCCCTAAGACAATCGGGTAGAATTATTATTGGATTTTGCGGAAGACTCTCGGAGGAAAAAAATCCTCAGGCACTTATTTCGATTTCAAAGATTTTAAGCGAGGTGCACGAAATTGAACACGAGCTTTTGTTCATTGGAAGCGGGAGCTTGTCCGATGAAATAGAGAGCGAATGCTTGCGTTTAAAAATCCCATACAAAATGACGGGTTTTGTCGACGATCCAGAATCATTTATTCGTCATTGCGATGTACTCGTAGTTCCCTCTAGAAGAGAAGGGTTTGGTAGAGTGATCATTGAAGGACTATATTTAGGAAAACCGGTGATAGCCTCAAAAGAGGGCGGCATCATAGATATTGATAGATTATTAAATACACCCTTATTATCCCTATGCGATAAGGAAGATTATTTGCAATTCGCTAACGAAATTCAAAACCAACAGCAATTGCAGCATATGAGAAAAGACGAAGACTATCAAAAATGCAGAAGACTAGTAATGGAACACTTTTCATTCCGTAAATTTACTGACACGATGGAAGTGCTTTATGAAAATTGTTAAATATTTATCGTTTATTGCATTGTCTATTGTCACTGTCGATTTTCATGCGTATTTCTCATTGTTTGAATTATTCCTGATAGGATATGCTTTTATTTCTTTAGACTTGAATAAAAAAATCGAGCGATTAAATATTTATATAATCTTAATCCTACTGTTGAATATTATTTATCTTATTGGTTGGTGCATTTTTTCGCAACAAATCAGGATGGATTTAATAAGAGACACCTATGTTTGTATCTCGATCATGCTATTATTCTTCTCGAAATTGAATTCCAGAGATATAGTTACCGCCATTATTATAGCTAGCGTAGGAGAGATCGTATCTTCTTTTCTGGTTTACCATGAAATAACAAAGTTTATTATCGTTCCGTTGATTTTCTTAATTCTGCTTATCAAAGACAGCTTTACATTTATCGTCTCCAGCATGATCTATTCACTTGTTAGTTTAATAATCAATGCTAAAACCGGATTGTTACTAGCTGTAAACGGAGTAATCAATAGATTTAGAGAAATGAGCATCAACTATAAAGCATTGTTGATAGCAGCATCTTTAGTTTTCGCCGTCTCTTATAGTGATCAAATAGTAGCGGTTACAAAAAAACTGAATGTTACATCAGGCGAAGCATCAACTAAGGAAAGATATATGCTGCTAACAGTAGGATGGGCTAATTTTGAATCGAATCCTGTGTTTGGCACAGGTCCGAATAGTTATCAGGAGTATCTATCTAAGAAGGCTAAAAATGAAGACCAGAAACAGAGATATCATACTCTAGAACCGCATAACTTTTTTCTGGAATTACTCTCTGAGAGAGGAATTATTGGACTTGTCTTGTGGCTCTTCCCTTTCTGTGTCTTCTGGGTGCATAGAAAAAAAATGGATAGAAGATTTATTTATTTGCTAATTTCTTTTTTTATTGTGTTATTTCTTGGACTTTTGGATCAATATTTGAGATTTGTGCTAGTATTAGTAATAAGTTATGGTATGCAAGTTTTAAACCAGAAAGAAGATCATTTACGAAGATTAACTGAATAGCCAAGGAAAGGCTTGGAGATATATCATGAAGATAGTATTTCTTACCGCAAGATTTCCATATCCGCCTTATAAAGGTGACCAATTAATAGCATATGAGCAAATTAAACGTTTACATAATGAGCACGAAGTATATTTAGTTACATTAGATTATGATAATAATTATAGAAATTGTCCAGATGAGGTGATTGCTCTATTTAAAGGTATTTATGTGCTTCCAAGAAGCAAGTTTATGAAGCTAGGAATGTTTAAGACTCTATTCAACTTTAAACCATTACAAGTAAACCTGTTTTATAACCGTAAATTATTAAAACAAGCACACGCTATTATGGATAGCATTCATCCGGATTTGGTTCAGGTCCAAACAATTAGAATGGCTGAGTATATGACAAAATATCCAACCATTAAAATTTTGGATATGATAGATGCAATTTCTCTAAATATGGCGAGAAGGGCGAAACGAGATAAATTATTTCTTAAACCCTTTTATTTTTTTGAAAGTTTTTTATTAAAACGTTATGAAGAGAAGGCTATTGCTGCATACAATCGGACTATTCTGGTATCAGAAAAAGAAAAAGAATATTTTAACAGTCCTAGAGTTGTTGTTAATTCCAACGGGACATCGATGGATTGCTCGCGTAGCGAGATGGAAAAGTACCCTAGTAAAGAGAAAGCTTTTATTTTCCATGGGAACATGAGTTATTTTCCAAATGTCGAGGCGATGCTGTATTTCACCAAAGAGATCTGGCCCGAAATTCATCGAAAATACCCGGATTATAAACTATATATCGTTGGAAAAGACCCTAGCAAGGAAATTCAAAATTTAAATAACAGGTACAACATTGTTGTTACCGGTTTTGTAGAGGATATTTCTTTATATTTATTGAAATCTATTATTGGAATCTATCCATTAAATGCTGGAACAGGTATACAGAACAAAGTACTGGAGTCATTGGCATGTGGACTGCCAGTAATTTGTTCAAATTATGGTATTCAAGGGATTGCCGGAATTACTAATCGTGAAGTATTCATTGCTAATTCCAAAGAAGAAATCATACAAGGCGTTGAAGAGCTTTTGCTGGATGAGAAGCTCCGGCAGCAATATTCCTTTTCAGGTCAACGGTTTGTAGCAGAGCGGTATTCCTGGGCAAGAAACGTCTCAAAACTAGAACAGATTTGGCAAGAAGCCGGGCAAGAACAATATCACTAGTTCTATTTAAATGGAGGTAATATGACTAATTTCAGAAGTAATTTATCTGTTATACTTCTTGCTCTGCTTGATATCGTTATTGTTAACGTTGGGTTTGCTCTTGCGTTTTGGCTCAGGTATGACATAACTTTTTTAGTGAAATTCAAATTGGTAAGAACTAATTTAGATCCCTATATTAATTTAATCCCATGGTTGTCTGTACTATCACTAGTAGTATTTTATTTGTTCGATCTTTACTCTGGCTGGAGGAGAAAGAGACTGTACAATCTAATTTTCTCAGTTGTACTTTCCGTATTGGTGATTACTGCTTTTACAATGATTCTTACATTCTGGTATCGCGGTTTTGCCTTCCCGAGAAGCGTTATTCTTATCGCATTGTTTACACAAATATTATTATTGGCTGTCGTAAGGAGTACTCTTTGGTTAATTGCCCGAAAGTTTTTTGGGAGCAGGAAGGTATTGATTGTTGGTCAGAGTATAGAAGACGGTGTAATAATAGCCAATAAATTTATTGAACATTCAATAGGCTGGTTTGATGTGAAAGGTTTCCTGCCGTTTAGTGAGTGGCAAGACAAGGTCGGGAAGATTAATGAATGCGATGTTGTATTAATCAGCCCTGCGCTTGCGAAACAACAAAAATCAGAGATTATAAGTTACTGCACTAGACATGGAAAGGAAGCATTATTAGTTCCAGAACTTTACGAATTATTTGTTCTTGGATCAGACCCTCAACATATAAGCGATATGCTTGTCTTCTCCATAACCCCGCCAAAGTTAAACCCTGGGCAATTGTTTGCGAAACGTTTATTCGATATTATTACTGCTCTATGCTTTATTATTTTATTAAGTCCGGTACTAATCCTGCTCTGCATTCTTATTCCCGTTACATCCAAGGGACCGGTTTTGTACAAGCAAGAAAGATTGGGGCGAAATGGGAAAAAGTACTTTATTTATAAATTTAGAAGTATGGTTCAGGATGCTGAAAAGTTAAGCGGTCCGGTGCTTGCAAGCAGCCTTGATCCGCGCATTACCAAGATTGGACGTTTTATTCGGGCTACAAGATTGGATGAAATCCCGCAGTTTTTTAATGTTCTAAAAGGGGATATGAGTTTAGTTGGTCCAAGACCCGAACGCGACCATTTTATCCGCCAATTTGTTGCAGTTATTCCCGACTATTCAAGTAGAATGCTTGTAAAACCAGGGATAACCGGATTAGCACAGGTATTCGGGAATTACAGCAGCTCTGTGGAAGATAAATTGCGATTTGATTTAATGTATATAAGGAATTATTCTTTCGCCTTGGATATAAAGATTATGCTTCAGACCATCAGGGTAGTACTGCAGCGTGAACAAGCTGAAGGAGTCAAAGAGGCTAATAACGCTTTTAAAAAAAAATTGATGAATGAATTGGGATACAAAGAAACATCCAGCACATTGGAATAATATTAAAGGGAACTGAAGGTTGGGACATGAAAATTATTTCTAAAATACTGGTTTCTGGATTGTTAGCTCTTCTCATTTGGGAACTAATATTACAGAACACCATTATTAGTACGACAGGTTACAGTAACCATCCTGTGATGGGGAAAATATTAAATGAGGGTACCTATTTACAAGGTTCAGAAGGATTTAGTAGAACAAAAATTTTCCCAAATGGTGTTGTTGGTAAACCAGTTCCAAGTGATATGAATGAACGTTATCGGATACTTGTTCTTGGTGATTCCTTTACAGAAGGAGTCCAGGTATCTGATCAGGACAAATATTCTAACTTAACAGAACTGATTTTAAAAGAGAAGGGATTTTCCGAAGTTATTACTATTAATTTAGGAAGAAGCTATGCTTCCCCTGCCCATTATTTGCACTTAGCGAATTATTACAATAATGAGTACAAGCCGAATTATGTTGTTGTCGAAATAAATGACGGAGATTTCAGTGAAATGTTAAGCGGCGATGCCAACTTCTTTGTTAAAAAAAATGGAGATGGCTTCAAAACCTTTCAAAATACACACTTTGCTAGTAACAATGAGATTGCGCAGAAATTAAAAAATTTATATTTCTTATTAAATTATTCCACAGTAAGAATCGGAGCAGATAAGCTGCAAAAATTTATTACTTCCACCTCTTCCAAAACTCAGGATACTCAAGAAATCCGAACAAATAGTAAGGAACCCTCTCATTATGACGAAAGTTTAATTGCTTGGACGATGGAAACACTAAAAAAGAATTATAATAATGTTTTAGTGATATACATTCCGACGTTAAATTATCAATATTTAAATGAACCTCCTTCGATATTTGAAGAAAAGGTGCAATTATATGGTGAAAAGGTTGGAGTTAACGTAATTAATATGCGTGAAACCTTTGTTAATAATGATAATAATAGAAAATGGCCCAGCTATGGATTCTATAATACCAAGCCTGGAGTTGGACATATTAATGAGATAGGACATAAATTAATAGCTTTAAAATTAGTTTCTTTCTTTGAAGGTAGGATATTGAAATGATCTTCTCAAGTATTGATTATTTGGTTTTTATGGTTGGAGTTATTGTATTACTCATTATTATTAAGTCAGGCAGAGTTAAAAAGACAATTTTATTATTGAGTAGTTATTATTTTTATTCTTACTGGGATTATAGATTTGTAGCATTAATGTTTCTTATGACAGTTGTTAATTTCTTTATTGGAAAAAAGATTGAGGAATCCAATCAAGAAAAAGGTAGAAAGTTATGGCTGTTAATAAGTGTTTTTTTTAATTTATGTGTTCTTGGTTACTTCAAGTATTATAACTTTTTTATCGAATCTGCTAATAATATGTTAGATTCAATAGGAGTAAGATTCTCGCTATTAGATATTATTTTGCCAGTAGGGATCTCTTTTATTACGTTCGAAGTAATGAGCTATACGATTGATATCTACCGGAAAACGGGAAAATCAGCGGATTCATTTGGTGATTTTGCCCTTTTAGTAGCTTTTTTTCCACATCTAATAGCTGGTCCGATATTAAAACCGTCTCATTTTCTACCTCAACTCAAGAAGGAAATCAGAATAAGATGGGTTAATGTTGAAATCGGGGTCCAAATTTTTTTGTTTGGGATGCTAAAGAAAGTATTAATAGCTGACAGGTTGGCTTTATTCGTGGATCCCGTTTTTAAAGATTCCGAGGTTTATAGTTCTTTTTCAATTTGGTTAGCAGTGATTGCATACGCTATACAAATTTATTGTGATTTTTCAGGATATACTGATATGGCTATTGGATCGGCAAAATGTTTGGGATTCGAGATTCCCCATAATTTTAACATGCCCTATATCTCTCGAAGTATGACTGAATTCTGGAAACGATGGCATATTTCCTTATCCTCCTGGTTGAGGGAATACTTGTATATTTCTCTGGGTGGAAACAGAAAAGGGAAAGTGCGACAACTGATTAACTTGTCCATAGTAATGCTTCTAGGAGGGTTATGGCATGGAGCCAGTTGGAATTTCGTTATTTGGGGAGGGCTTCACGGAATAGCGTTAGTTGCTCATAAGCTATACTTGGAGTACATTTTACGCGGAAAAGAAATTCATACGATTGTTTACAAAACATGGTCTTGGCTTGTTACAGTAACTTTTGTTTGTTTGACTTGGGTTTTCTTTAGATCACCAAATATTGATACTGCTATGTACATAATTAAGAAATTGTTATTTTTCACTCCGGATAAAGGTATTTTGTGGATTCCTACATCGTTTTTGTTAATATTACCTCTGATTGTTGTTTGTCATATTTTTGGTAAAAGAAAGAAGGGGTATGCCGTTCTCAAATTGACTACTTTTAGTGGTCTGTTTGTTTTCTTTTTCGTATTATTAGGTTTACTCTTTTTGATGCCAGTAAGTTTTTCACCATTTATTTATTTTCAATTCTAAATCAACATAATGACAAGATTCTCTGGTGAAACTAGTCCGCATAATCGAACAACCCCCCTCATAGACATTGTACAAGTAGTTCATTACGTGTGAAGAGGGGATGATGCAATGCGTCGGATCACATGGATATTGGCCATCGTGATGGGCATAGCACTGGTTGCAGCCGGTTGTGGAACAAGGAACGCAGGGCAAGTGGTAAACGATTTGGATCATGTGGTCAGCAAACTGGACAGTTATCAGGGATCGGGGCAGATGATTCTGCAGACCGGGCAACAGCCGCAGAAGTATGATGTGGAAGTTTGGTACCAGGCGCCGCATTTCTACCGCATCTCCCTGACGAATGAGTCTAAGGATGTAACGCAAATCGTGCTACGCAACGATGAAGGGGTGTTCGTGCTCACCCCGCATCTGAATAAGATGTTCCGGTTCCAAAGCGATTGGCCGGAAAACTCCGGTCAGGTGTATCTGTACCAATCGCTCGTTCAGAGCATTGTGACGGACACGGAGCGGCAGTTTAACACCGAGAAGGATGCGTATGTCTTCGACGTCGCTGCGAACTACCAGAACGGCCTTCTCGCCCGCCAGAAGATCTGGCTGAACAAGAAGACGCTGGCCCCTCAGCATGTGGAAGTGTCGGACGAGCGCAATAATGTGATGGTGGTTGTGGACTTTACGCAGTTCGAGTTTGGCAAAAAGTTTGAGAAGGATTCCTTTGATATGCAGCGCAATATGACGAGCTGGAACCTGAAGTCGATGCCGACGACGGCGACGGGCGGGACCAGCACGAACACGAAGGCGGGATCGCCGGAGGCAGGGACGGCTACCGGTACGGCAGCCGGGAGTACCGCGACCGGAACCGGCGGCACGGCTGGGGCGGCCGGGTCGAGCAAAGCGACGACGGGTACGACAAGCGGGACGCAAGGTACTAGCGCCACGACCGGAACCGGCACAACCGGCGACGGTAAGGCGGGAGCAAGCACAGGGACAGCTGCAACCGGCGACGGTAAGGCGGGAGCGAGCACAGGGACGGCTGCAGACGGCGCCGGAAAGGCAGGAGCAGGAACTGGTACAGGTACAGGTACGGCCGCGAATGCCGGAGCAACTGGCAACGGCACGACCAGCGGCACCGCCAATAGTACTGCGGCGAACGGCTCGAGCACAGCAGCGACGGGCAGCACGAGTGCAGCAGGTGCGAACGGAGCCACGAAATCCGGAACGGCAGCCGGCACTACGGGCACTGGCAGCGCCAATGGCGCAGCCACAAGCGGCGCAGCAGCCGGCGCCGGTGCGAAAGCCGGTACAACTACCGACGCCTCCAAGTCTGGCACAACAACAGACGCCTCCAAATCAAGCCCAACATCGTCGACGTCCACCGGAGCTGCAACCGGCACCGGAGCGGCCGCAACGGCGCAAAACAATCATGAAGCGTTGCAACAAGTACTGGGCTTGGTCGAGCCAGAGTATACGCCGAAGAACGTCGTGAAGCAAGAAGTGAAGCAGATTAAAGTCGGCGACGAGCAGGCTATCCTGTTCCGCTACACCGGCAAGTACAACTACACGCTGACGGAGATGCAGCCTCGTGCGGTGACGGTGACGTTCTTGCCGGGCGACATCCTCGACCTGGGCTACACCTTGGGCGTGGTGACGGGCGACAAGAACGGCTTGCGGACGCTGACTTGGACGTATGACGGCATGGAGTACCGGCTGTCCACCAGCGACCTCCCACAAACCGAAATGATCCAAATCGCCCAGTCCGTACAAGGGCAAGTCGGCAAATAACCGTACGGTAATCGCACGTAATCTTACAAAAGCATAGCTTCATCCTATAAAAGGAAATCCCGGAAAAGGCCTCGCGCCGCGCTCTCTGGGATTTCCTTTTCGTTTACGAATTGGAACCATTCCCATTTGACAGCCGGAACGGGTAGCGTTTAACATGGTTTTATGTGTCTCTAGTGGATTTAGGTGAGAAGGTGAGTCAGATGGACACGTTTTATCGCCCGACTTGGGTGGAGGTGTCTCTCGATGCAGTGCATCACAATGTAAGCTGCTTTCGCCAGTGGCTGCCTCCCGAGATGGCGATGATGGCGGTGGTGAAAGCGGATGCCTACGGGCATGGAGCGGTGGAGGTTCTGCGGGAAGCGGTGGAGGCCGGAGCGACATACGCTGGAGTGGCTTTCCTCGATGAAGCGATCGAGCTGCGCCAGACCGGAGTCCGACTCCCAATCCTGGTGCTGGGCTATACGCCGCCTGAGGCAATCCCGGCTGCCCTGGAACACGACGTTACGCTAACGGTATTCAGCCAAGAGGTGCTGCGAGCGGCAGCACAGCATGCGAATCCCGAGCACAAGCTGAAGGTCCACGTGAAACTGGACACCGGCATGGGAAGGCTCGGGCTGACCGACACAGATGAAGCGATTGCATTTTTGGAACAGGCCCTGGGGATGCCAGAGGTAGAAGTGGAAGGCGTGTACACGCATTTCGCCAGCTCCGACGAGCGGGACAAAGCGTACACCGGAATGCAGCACAACCGATTCGACAAAGTGATAGCCCATTTCGCACAGCAAGGCGTGACCTTTCCCTATGTGCACACGGGGAACAGCGCGGCGGCGATCGATTGTCCCGAGCTTTCCTATAATATGGTGCGCCTCGGCATCAGCATGTATGGGCTATACCCTTCGGAAGAGGTGCACATGGAGCGGCTGGATCTGCAACCGGTGATGAGCCTGTATACGAAGCCGGTGATGGTCAAGACGGTGCCGCCAGGAACGGGCATCAGCTATGGAGTAACCTATCGGACGAAGGATGAGGAGACGATTGCAACACTGCCGGTCGGGTATGCGGACGGGTATAGCCGGATGCTGTCCGGACGGGTGGAAGCGCTGGTGCAAGGGAAGCGGGTGCCCGTCGTCGGGCGCATCTGTATGGACCAGTGCATGATCAACGCGACCGCCTTGGACCAAGTGACTTTGGACGATGAAGTGGTGCTCATGGGGCGTCAAGGGGCGGAATGCATCTCCGCGGAAAATCTCGCAACATTGCTCGGAACGGTGAACTATGAGATCACCTGCATGATTTCGCACAGGGTGCCACGGGTGTATATCAAAAACGGACAGCGAGTGAAGGTGTCGAATCCGCTCTTGAGATAGTGGAAGCGTCGGCACAGAGTTCCGCGGGTGTACATCAAGAATGGACAGCGGGTGAAGGTGTCGAATCCGCTCTTGAGGTAGTGGAAGCGTCGGCACAGCGTACCGCGGGTGTACATGAAGAACGGGCAGCGGGTCAAAGTGTCGAATCCGCTCTTGAGATAGTGGAAGCGTCGGCACAGGTTGCCGCGTGTGTACATCAAGAACGGGCAGCGAGTCAAAGTGTCGAATCCACTCTTGAGGTAGCGGATGCGTCGGCACAGGGTGCCGCGGGTGTATATCAAAAAACGGACAGCGAGTGAAGGTGTCCAATCCGCTCTTAAGGTAGCGGAAAATCGCCCGAACTACCAGTAGTTCCCACGAGTGGAAAAGAAGGATTTTGCCGTTTTTTATCGAATTTGTTTTTTATGAGCTGGAGTCTCGCCTGAGGGCCGGTATAGCATAATTGCTACATCGGCGGCATATATTTGGATTGTATAAAATGGTTTGGTTAACGACATAATGGTAATATGGGTTTGGGAATGTTTTGGGGGTGCGTAATCGGTGGCCAATGTGCATAACACCAAACGGATCATGATTAGTTTGCCGGATCATTTATTGCAAGAGGTGGACGGGATTGTGGAGAAGGAAAACTCCAACCGCAGCGAGTTCATCCGTCAAGCAATGAAGCTGTACCTCTTGGAGCGGAAGAAGCGTCAATTGCGGGAAATGATGCAGCGCGGGTACATGGAAATGGCAAAAATCAATCTTCACATGGCAGCGGAGGCATTTCAGGCGGAGGAAGACGCGGATAGTACCCTCGATCGCTTAGTAAGCGGGGTGTAGAGCTTGATTGTAAAACGTGGCGATGTGTTTTTTGCAGATTTGTCTCCCGTAGTCGGATCGGAGCAGGGCGGCGTAAGGCCGGTCCTCGTGATCCAGAACGATATCGGCAACCGCTTCAGCCCGACGGTGATCGTGGCGGCCATCACGGCCCAGATCCAGAAGGCGAAGCTGCCGACGCATGTCGAGATTGATGCCGAGACGCATGGATTTGATCGCGATTCCGTTATTCTGATGGAGCAGATTCGGACAATTGACAAACAGAGGCTCACGGACAAGATTACGCATTTGGACGACGAGACGATGCGCAAGGTGGACGATTCCTTGCAGATCAGCGTAGGACTGATTGAATTTTAATGGGTACCAGGTACGAAAACGGCAAGGACGAGGGTGTGAGAGCTCCCTCGTTTTTTTGGTTTTCCGGTCGCCGCACCCGCGATTATACGATTCCAATGGTAGAGGATGGTAGAGAGATGGCCCGAGAGCAAGCCGTAGAAGAAGCAGCAAACGACAAATACAAGCCGACGCCCGAACAGCAAAAACAGACGCAGGAACGCATCCTGAAGCAAATCTCGGCCGAACTGCAGCTGCCGGCGACCAAGGTCAAAGTGACGATGGAGCTGCTGGACGACGGCAACACGATTCCGTTCATCGCGCGGTACCGCAAGGAGATGACGGGCGAGCTTGATGAAGTGCAGCTGCGCTCGATCGAAGAGCGGCTGCAATACTTGCGCAACCTGGAGGATCGCAAGCTGGAGGTACTCCGCCTCATCGACGAGCAGGGCAAGCTGTCGGACGAGCTGCGCACGGCCATCGAACGGTCGGTGAAGCTGCAGGAGGTCGAGGATCTGTACAGGCCTTACCGGCAAAAGCGCAAGACCCGGGCCAGCGTGGCCAAAGAGCGGGGGCTGGAGCCGCTGGCCCTATGGATCCTGACGCAGCCTAGGCAGGGCTCTGTCGAGCGGGAGGCGGCCAAATACATAGACCCGGACAAGCAGGTCAACACGGCGGAGGAGGCGCTCCAAGGCGCCATGGACATCATCGCCGAGACGATCGCCGACGACGCCAAAATTCGCGCCTGGGTGCGCGGGTACACGCGCGACCAGGGCAGCCTCGTGACGGAGGCGAAGGATGCGAAGCAGGAGTCCGTCTACGAGATGTACTACAACTACCGGGAGCCGATCCGCAAGCTGCCGCCACACCGGACGCTCGCCATCAACCGCGGGGAGCGGGAGGACGTGCTGAAGGTGACCGTGGACGTCCCGGTGGAGAAGATCCACGACTACATGGCGCGACAGTTAATCCGCGGGGAGTCGATCGTCAAGGAGATGCTGTGGCTTACGATCGAAGACTCGTATAAGCGGCTCATCGCACCCTCAATCGAGCGGGAGCTCCGGGGCGAGCTGACGGACAAAGGCGAGGAGCAGGCGATAACGATCTTCGCCGAGAACTTGCGGAACCTGCTGCTGCAGCCGCCCATCAAGGGCAAGGTCGTGCTCGGCGTCGATCCGGCTTACCGGACTGGCTGCAAGCTCGCGCTCGTGGATGAGACGGGCAAAACGCTCGAGATTGCCGTCGTCTACCCGACGCCGCCGAACAATCGAGTCGCCGAAGCGGAGAGCAAGATCAAGGCGATGATCGAGAAGTTCGGCGTCGAATTGATCGTGATCGGCAACGGGACGGCCTCGAGAGAAACGGAACAGTTCATCGCCGATCTGATCAAGAAGCTGCGAGGCACGCGGCAGCTGCAGTACATGATCGTGAGCGAAGCCGGCGCGAGCGTGTATTCCGCCTCCAAGCTGGCGCAGGAGGAATTCCCGGAGCTGGACGTCGCGGAACGCAGCGCCATCTCGATCGCGCGGCGGCTGCAGGACCCGCTCGCCGAGCTGGTGAAGATCGAGCCGAAGGCGATCGGCGTCGGGCAGTACCAGCACGACGTCGCCCAGAAACGGCTCGAGGAGAGCCTGAAGGTCGTAGTAGAGTCCGCCGTTAACCACGTCGGCGTCGACCTGAATACGGCCTCTCCATCGCTCCTGGCGTACGTCTCGGGCATCAACGGGACGATCGCCAAGAACATCGTGAAGTATCGCGAGGAGAACGGCAAATTCACGAACCGGAAGCAGCTGCAGAAGGTGCCGCGGCTCGGAGCGAAAACGTACGAGCAGTGCATCGGCTTCATGCGCATCAGCGACGGGGACAATCCGCTCGACAATACGCCGATTCACCCGGAATCGTACGACGCCGTAGAGAAGCTGTTCAAGCAGCAGAAGCTGGCGAAGACAGCTATCGGCAGCTCCGAGCTGAAGAGCCGGCTGCAGCAGGTCGTGCCGGAGCAGCTGGCCGAGCAGCTCGATGTCGGGGTGCCGACGCTCCGCGACATCCTCGAGAGCCTGCAGCGGCCTGGCCGCGACCCTCGGGAGGAGCTGCCTCCGCCGATCTTCCGCACGGACGTGCTGCAGCTCGAAGACCTCCAGCCCGGCATGCAGCTGCAAGGCACCGTGCGCAATGTCATCGATTTCGGCGCATTCGTCGATATCGGGATCAAGAACGACGGGCTCGTCCATATTTCCCAGCTGAGCGATCGCTTCGTGAAGCATCCGATGGACGTCGTGTCCGTCGGCGACACGGTGACCGTGTGGGTACTGGGCGTGGATGAGAAGAAAGGCCGTGTCAGCCTTACGATGAAAGCCCCGAAGCAGTCTTCCTAGACGGCAGCATATAGACCGAAACGAAACAGCCCGATTCGAATGGCAGGTAGATACCTCCATACGATCGGGCTGTTCGGCTTGCGGAAGTTGTAGGCAGTTCAAGGTCGGGAACTTATAGGAACGGACTCTTTCGAATCGGTTGTGGTTTTGGTGCGGTAGAAGTACCAGCAATCGTTCAGCAGACGAATTTGCCGGAGGTCTTTCTTCATGAAAGCCCGTTCCAACTGATGGCAAAGCCATTGCGGCATTGTCGCATCCCCTTTCCCCGGACCGAGTGCGGATCGGCCCTATGCGTCGTAGTCATTTACCCTATTAGCATATGGGAACAGGTGGGCTCTGGTGCAGGTCCGCTTCAGTCCAGCTGCGATTCTTCCTCTTCCTCGTACCATTGCTCGAGTTGGGCTTGGAGCGCCCGGATCTCGGTCAGGAGGGAAATCAAGGGGTACGACTTCTCCTCGATCGCGGCGAACGATTGCTCCAGCTCGTTCATATAGGTCAGTCCTTGCAGGATGCGGCATTGGCCGGCTACGACTTCGACCTGCTCGCATTCCGCGAGAATATGGCCGAGCTCCGGCACGTTGCCTGCGGTCAGCTTGTCCAGCTCCTTGTGCAGCCTCCGGTTCAGCGCGGTCAATTGGTATACGTGCGAGGCGGGCATTTCCACGAAATCCACCTGAGTGTTCAGCTGCAGCAAAGCATATTTCATTTTCGACATGCGGGTCGTTAGCTCCTCTCCAGAATAGCGGCGTCTCGTCAATCTACTTGACAGTGTAGCTAATGTGGGGTACAAATTCAAGAGAGCCGCGACGAGACGCGGAAAAACCTTGGGGAGGGGAGCACGATGGACGATCAACAGCTGCAGGCCTGGGTGGAGCGTATCTCGCTGGAGTCGTTCCGGGTTCCCTTTCGCCACAAGGCCACCTTCAATCGCAGGCTTCGTGCCACGGGCGGGCGGTATTTCATGAAGTCCCACAATATCGACATCAGCTGGCAGCAATACGAGACGTTCGGGCCGGCCGAGGTGGAGAAAATCATCAAGCACGAGCTGTGCCACTACCACCTGCATCTGCAGCGCAAAGGGTACAAGCATAGCGATCCGGAGTTCAAACAGCTGCTCAAGGAAGTCGGAGGCACCCGATTCTGCAAGGCGCTCGCCCCGCGCAAACCGGCCGCTTACAAGTACAGGCTTGAGTGTAGGGCTTGTGGGACCCATTATTTACGGAAGAGGAAGATGGACCTCAGGAAATACGTTTGCGGCAAATGTCGGGGCAAGCTGAGTCTCGTCGAGTTACCTGGGGCGCGTGTATGAGCAAGTATAGATTGATGATTGGAGAAAGCACCTTTAGGTGGAGGCTCGAAGCCTGCCCGACGGCTGCTTTTTTGCTGTGCAGGTAAGGAAACAACATCCATTAGACAGCATGGCGCTTCTCTCGGTATGATAGAACAAATGTTCTTATCGGGTTAGAGGTGAGCTGAGAGTGAGCCATTCGGGAACGAATTTCGTGCATTTGCACGTTCATACGGAATACAGCTTGGCGGAAGCGACCTGTCGGCTGGAAAACTTGCTGCAAGCGGCCAAAGCGTGGAACATGAATTCGCTCGCGATCACGGATAAGGGAACGATCAGTGGGGCGATTCGATTTTGCGAGATGGCGGAACGGTATGGGATTCGCCCGATTGTTGGGTGTGAAATGACGGTTGAGGGAACAGGAGAAACCCTCCTTCTACTGGCCGTGACAAATCGGGGGTATGAACACATCGTCGAACGGTTGAACGGCGGTGCGTTCAAACCCCCTGATGCCCAAGGGGATCTGATAGCGCTAAGCGGAGGACGAAAAGGCCGAATTCATCGTTTGATCGCGAGCGGGGAGATGGAGCTGGCGGAACGGCAGGCGCTCTTATATGCGGACTGGTTCGGCAAAGACCATTTTTACCTTGAGGTCTATCATCACGGTTTCTCCGGCGATGGGGCGTTGCTCGAACGGACGGTTCGGCTCTCGGAGCGTACAGGGATTCCGATTGTGGCCACCCACGACGTACATTACCTCGTTCCCGAAGACGCTCCGCTTCTTCACGTGCTTGGGCAGGACAAGAATGCTCCGCCGCCGGCAGCAGGCCCATTCTATCTCCCTTCCCCGCAACAAATGAGGGACAAATTCCGCCATCTTCCCGAAGCTTTAGAGAATACCGTACGAATAGCCGAGCGTTGCCGGTTTAGACCGGAACGGGGAACCTATAGGCTTCCGAGGTTTTCTATGACGGAAGAGGAACGGGAAGGGGGCCTGAACTCGGATGAGAGGTTGCTTACTTTATGCCGAAAAGGGTTAATGACTCGATATGAGGACCCGAAGAACCGGACCATCTTGGATCGAATGAATAAGGAGCTGGAGCTCATCCGGAACCGCGGGCTTTCGGACTATTTTCTCATCGTCTGGGATATCGTTCAGGCCGCACGAAACTTAGGTATCCCCATTGGGCCGGGAAGAGGTTCGGCTGCAGGCAGTTTGGTCGCTTTTTTGCTCGGCATCACCGAGGTCGATCCGCTCATACACGGCCTTTCATTTGAACGCTTTTTGAGCCCGGACCGTCCGGATTTGCCGGATATCGACTTGGACGTCTGCCATAGGAGGCGGCAGGAGCTTCTTCAATATGTCAAAGACAAATACGGCTCCGACAGCTTTGCGCATATCGGCGTGCTGAACACGTATGGGACTCGGGGTGCGGTCCGGGAGGCTGGAATGTATCTGGGCATGCCGAAAAAACAAATCGACGTTATAGCCAAGCTGATGCCCGCTTTCTCGGGACAAGGTGCGATCCGTCACTGCTTGGAGAATCTTCCGGAATTGCAAAAGCCTTTGTTCCGCCAAGACCCGTTCCGCTCCATGTTCCAACTGGCCGAGAGGATTGAGGGACTCCCTCACACCCACTCCGCTCACCCCTCGGGGATTCTGCTCGGGGACGAACGGTTGTCCCGTACGATTCCTCTCCAGACAAGGGTGAACGGAGAACCGATGACGCCCTTCACGAAGGAAGATATCAAAGCGCTTGGCCTATTGAAAATCGACCTGCTCGGCTTGCGCAACCTGACGGTCATTCACGATACGCTAGCCGCGATTCGCTCGCGTGCCGGTCAACGGCTCGAAGTGAACCGGATTCCGCTTGACGACGCGGATACGTTCCACGCGATATGCAGCGGCAATACTCTGGGGTGCTTTCAACTCGAAAGCATGGGGATCCGCCATTTGATGCGCAGCATGCAGCCGCACAATGTCGGGGAACTGGCCGATCTGCTCGCCTTATACCGGCCCGGGGCGTGGGGAGAAGGGATCGTCGAGACGTATCTCCGCAGACGCCGCGGAGAAGAGACCTACCGGATTCCATGGCCGGAGCTGCAGCGTATCCTTGCGCCGACTTACGGCTTGATTTTGTACCAGGAGCAGGTCATGGCCATCGCACACGAAGCGGCAGGGTACTCCATGGGCGAAGCAGACTCCCTGCGGCGGGCATTGTCGGGCAAATCTGTCGAAGCATTGACGCATCACCAGGAGAAGTTCGTCCGGGGGGCTGCCGGAAAGGGCATTGTGGAGAAAGAAGCTTTGGCCCTGTTCGACTTGTTGGCTCGCTTCGCCGGATACAGCTTCAACAAAGCGCACAGCGTCTCCTATGCTTATTTGTCCTATTGGACGGTTTATTTGAAAACTCACTTTCCCAAAGAATACATGGCCTCCTTGGTAAGCGAAGGGGAAGGGTATTACGATAAATCGGTCTATCTGAGGGAAATCGCCAAAATGGGTCTCTCGCTGCTCGGACCGGATATTAATCGAAGCGGGTTTGGGTTCCGTGCCGAAGATAACGGAATCCGTGTGGGGATGGAAGGAATTCACGGTTCCGGTTTGGAATCGGTCAAAGCTCTGCTTAGCGCACGCAGCCAAGGCGGCGATTTCCATACGTTCACGGACTTCGTCAATCGGATGAAACCGTATAGGATTACTCGCCCCGTATTCGAGGCGTGGATCGCTTCCGGAGCCTGCGATCGCTTGTGGGGGAATCGCCGCCAGATGCTCGAAGCTTTGAGCGAAAAGCCTGAGGAGTCTCTGGATGCCCTGCTTCCATCAACGCTGCCTGATTTTACCGAACAGGAAAAAAGAAAGCTGGAAAAATCTCTGCTAGGCTTTTCGCTTCAACCCGCCCAATCAACCGCAAAATGGCAGAAGTTTATGCAAAGCTTCAACGTGATTCCGATCGAGTCCTTGTCCGGTTGCCGCGACTCTACACGGGTACGCGTATGCGGAACCATCATTCACAGCCGTCGGCTGCCGGCGAAAGGCGGAGGCTATGTGCTCTCGCTCGTCGTACAGGATCAGACGGATATGATCGAAGCGGTGATGTATCCTGACACCTACAAAGCCTTTTTATACGAGCTGAACCCACGGGGCATATTAATCGAAGGCATCGTTCGGACGCAAGAAGGGAAGATGCAAGTCGTGACCCACAAAATCAAGGCGCTTGGAGGATGAATCATGCTTCTGATCGGCACGGCCGGCTACAGCTATGAGGATTGGCGGGGTCCTTTTTACCCGGAGGATTTGGACAAAAAAGAGATGTTGGCGTTTTATGCCAAGCAATTTCCCTTTACGGAGGTAAACTCCTCTTTTTACGCGATGCCTAACCGGTTCATGCTGTACCACATGCGGGAGAAGACGCCGGAGCACTTTCAATTCGTGATGAAAGCATACCGCGGGATGACGCATAAGCGGGAGGACAACGAACAGCATTTTCATGATTTTAAAGAGGCGTTAAAGCCGCTGATCGAGGTGGGAAAGTTGGGCTGTGTATTGGCTCAGTTTCCGACCAGCTTCCGAAATCGGGACGAAAACCGGGATTATCTCAAAGAGTTCAAAGAGCTTATGGGGGACATTCCGGTCGTCGTCGAATTTCGCCACGAAGAGTGGATTGACGAACGGATATTCGATTTGCTGGAAGAGGAAGAGCTGGGGTACGTCTGTGTGGACGAGCCGCAGTTCAAGACGCTTGTTCCGCCTGTTGTCCGCGCGACGAGCCGAATCGGCTATGTCCGGTTCCACGGCCGGAATTATAAGAAGTGGTGGCAGCACAAAGAAGCGTACGAGCGCTACGATTATTTGTACTCCGACACCGAGCTTCAGGATTGGGTTCCGAATATCCGCAGGCTTGCCGAGAAAACGGAAAAGACGTTCGTCAGCATGAACAATCATTATCGAGCGCAGGCCGTCATTAACGGACGGATGCTGCGGGAAATGCTCGAGCAGGAGGTGGTGCCCACATGAGCGTGGGAACGATCGACCGGCCGGATTTACAATGGATCGAAGACTTGGCCACCTTGCGCGAAGTGTGTGAACGCGAATTCGTACCGGAAGCGGGTGAGCGGGTTGTATTCGGCGAAGGCCCCGAGCATGCCCGTCTGCTCCTGATCGGGGAAGCCCCGGGGGAACAGGAAGCGGAGTCGGGACATCCTTTTGTGGGCAACGCCGGGAGGCTGCTCAACAGGTATTTGGACAAAGCGGGAATTCTGAGGGAACTTGTTTATGTGACGAATGTGATTAAAGTCAGGCCCCCAGGAAACCGAACCCCGCGGAAATCGGAAGTCAACGTTGCGCTTCCCTACCTGCTGCGGCAAATTGAGCTCATCCGTCCGGCGTTCATCGTCTGTCTCGGAAGTATTGCCGTACAGGCGGTTATCGATCCCAAGGCCAAAATTACCGAGATCCGCGGGCAGTGGCAGGAGATCGACGGGATTCAGGTCATGCCTACTTATCACCCTTCCGCCGTTTTTCGCGATGAGACCAAAAAGGAGTGGCTGAAGCAAGACCTTGTCGCCGTTGGGAATAGGTGCCTTCCCCTTGACTAACGATCCGGGATCTGATACATTTGAACTTGTACTTTCCCTGATAGCTCAGTCGGTAGAGCACTCGACTGTTAATCGAGTTGTCACAGGTTCGAGTCCTGTTCGGGGAGCCATATGGAGAGGTACCCAAGAGGCCGAAGGGGGCGCTTTGCTAAAGCGTTAGGGTGTAACAGCCGCAAGGGTTCGAATCCCTTTCTCTCCGCTAAGAAGAAGGACCGCATAGGCGGTCCTTTTTCGTTGGCGTGAAAGGGATGCAGAACCCGTCGGAAGGGGACGCCGAAGCATAAGCATCGGAAGCAAAGGCATCGCAGCCTCGGAACGAAGTGAAGAGTATCCCTTTCTCTCCGCTAAGAAGAAGGACCGCATAGGCGGTCCTTTTTCGTTGGCGTGAAAGGGATGCAGAACCCGT
>NZ_JBJGED010000035.1:0-73902 GCF_045062745.1 Paenibacillus sp. HJGM_3 | reverse complement strand
GTTCAGTTTTCAAGGAACAATCCCGTCGTCGTCGGCAGCACTGCCGTCCGAACAGCGACTTTATGAATATAGCACATCCTATCGATCCAATGCAAGTCTTTTTTATCTTCAAGTTTCTGGGACCAAAAAACGCCCGAGGCCACGAAATTCCATTCGTCGGCCCGGACGTCCAGGACACCAAACAGCAAGTTTACTCGGCCCCGCGATCCCGCATAGCCGGGAACAGCAGCACATCGCGAATCGACGGCGAGTCGGTGAGCAGCATGACCAACCGGTCGATCCCGATGCCCAAACCGCCCGTCGGCGGCATGCCGTACTCGAGCGCGCGAATGAAATCCTCATCCATCTCATGCGCCTCGTCGTTGCCTTGCTCTCGCTCCAGCAGCTGCGCCTCGAAACGCTCCCGCTGGTCGATCGGGTCGTTCAGCTCGGTGAACGCATTGGCATGCTCCCGCCCGACGATGAACAGCTCGAACCGATCCGTGAACCGCGGATCTTGGTCGTTCTTCTTCGCCAGCGGCGAAATCGCCACCGGATGTCCGGTAATAAACGTAGGCTGAATGAGCGTAGCTTCGACGAAATGCTCGAAGAACGCATTCAGGATGTGACCCGCCGTCATGTTCGCCTCGACCGGCACCTTGTGCTCTTTGGCCAAACGGTGCGCTTCCTCGTCCGAAATATCGAGGCTGAAGTCGACGCCCGTCGCTTCCTTAACGGCGTCAACCATCGACACCCGGCGCCAGGGAGTAGCCAAGCTGACTGCTTGTCCCTGATACGTAATCTCCGTCGAGCCCAGCAGCTCCTGCGCCAGATGGGCAATCAGGTTCTCCGTGAGCCGCATAATATCCAAGTAATCGGCATACGCCTCATACAGCTCAATCATCGTAAATTCCGGATTATGGCGTGTCGATACCCCTTCGTTGCGGTACACTCGGCCAATCTCGTACACCTTCTCCAGCCCGCCGACGATCAGCCGCTTCAAATGAAGCTCAATCGCGATCCGCATATGCAACCGCATGTCGAGCGCATTGTGGTGCGTAATGAACGGACGGGCCGCCGCGCCGCCGGCCACATTGTGCAGCGTAGGCGTCTCCACCTCGAGATACCCATGGGCATCCAAATAACGGCGCATCGCCTGAATAATCCGCGAACGCAGAATGAACGTCTCTTGCACCTCGGGGTTCACGATCAAATCCACATAGCGCTGACGATAGCGCACCTCAACGTCCTTCAAGCCATGGAACTTATCAGGCAGCGGGAACAGAGACTTGGACAACACCTCAAGCTCTTGCACCTTGATGGAGGTCTCACCAGTCTTCGTCTTGAAGACAACGCCCTTCACGCCGACGATATCGCCCAGATCGAGGATGTCGAACGCCTTGTACGCCAGTTCGCCTACCGCATCCTCCCGAACGTAGATCTGGATCTGGCCGGACAAATCCTGAATATGCGCGAAGCTGGCTTTGCCCATCCGACGTTTCGTCATGATCCGGCCCGCCACGGACACCTCCGCATGCTTCGAATCCAGCTCTTCCGTTGACAGACCGTCGTACTCGGAGAGAATGGCCTTGGCATGATGCGTCCGCTCATATTTTCCGCCGAAAGGATCGATCCCCAACCCCCGCAGCTCGTCCAGCTTATTCCGGCGAATCTGCAATAGTTCACTCTCATTCAATTCCAGCTCTTGACTCAAGTTACTCCACTCCTAACCGATTTTCCCCCAAAATACGAGCCTTTACGCAAAAAAGCTCCCGAAGGAAGCTTTTTCTAACGGCATTACTTCTTAATATCGATAATCTTATATTTGATAACGCCGGCCGGGACTTGCACATCTACAACGGATTCTTTTTTCTTGCCCAGCAGCGCTCTCCCTACGGGGCTCTCATTCGAAATCTTGTTCGACAGCGGATCGGACTCGGCCGTGCCGACGATCGTGTATTCCACGTTCTCGTTGAACTCGAGATCCTCCAACGTGACGATCGAGCCTACGCTTACGGTATCCGTATCGACCTCGTCGTTATTAATAATCCGTGCGTTGCGGAGCATCTTCTCCAGGGTGATGATGCGCCCTTCGATGAAAGCTTGCTCGTTCTTCGCGTCCTCGTATTCCGAGTTCTCGCTAATATCTCCATACCCGATCGCGACCTTGATCCGCTCGGCCACTTCGCGGCGCTTCACGGACTTCAGGTGCTCGAGTTCTTCTTCCAGCTTCTTCAAACCCTCTTGGGTGAGGATGACTTCCTTCTCGGACATCTTAACAAATCTCCCGTCATGTGAAGATTTTCATACTCGGACTCGGGTGGTACCAAGACGTATGAATTCACTCAATTAATATATTAACCATGTCTGCCCTCGATGACTTCAACGATGGTTTGCGGGAAGCGGGGTCGTCTTATTGGAATGATTATAGTCCACCCCGTAGGAAATGTCAATCGCAGCCAACGCCCGTTTACAAATGCCCGGAAGCCTTGTCGGAAGCGGCAAATTCGACATCGGACGCACTCGGATTAATGAACCAGAACCGGGGAATCGGTCTCGGAATCGGACTCTCCTTGTTCGACAAATTCCTGAAGCGTATAGACCATTTGGTCCCGGCGGGTATGCTCCATGATGACGTCCTTGACGCGAGCCGAGTCGCGCAAGCCCTTCAGGTACCAAGCCATGTGCTTGCGCATTTCCTTGACCGCGACGTGCTCACCCTTCAGCTCCACGAGCCGGTCCAGGTGCAGGATGGCGATCTTCATCTTCTCCCGCGCGTCCGGCTCCGGCAACAGGTCTCCGGTCGTCAAGTATTGGATCGTCCGGTACAGCATCCACGGGTTGCCGAGCGCGGCGCGGCCGATCATAACGCCGTCGCAGCCGGTGTGGTCGAGCATGCGGCGGGCGTCCTCCGGCGTGAACACATCCCCATTGCCGATTACAGGAATCGACACGGCGGATTTTACGTCACGGATGATGTCCCAGTTCGCCTTCCCCGTATACATCTGTACCCGGGTACGCCCGTGCACGCTAACCGCGGAACCGCCGCCGTTCTCCACAGCCTTGGCGTTCTGCACGGCATAGACGTGATCGTCGTCCCAGCCGATCCGCATCTTCACCGTAACCGGCTTGCGAACCGCTTTGACGACTTGGGTGACCATCTGCTCGATACGCGAAGGATCGAGCAGCCACCGGGCTCCGGCATCGCACTTCGTAATCTTCGGCACCGGGCAGCCCATGTTAATATCGATAATGTCGGCATTCGTCTGCTGATCGACCACCTTCGCCGCTTCCACCAGGGTCTCGGTATCGCCGCCGAAGATTTGCAGGCTGAGCGGCTTCTCGCGCTCGTCGACGAACAGCATCTGCTTGGTCCGTTCGTTGCCGTGCACGATCGCCTTATCGCTCACCATTTCCGCACACACGAGGCCGCAGCCGAATTCTTTGGCAATGAGCCGGAACGCCGGGTTGCACACGCCGGCCATAGGAGCCAGCACGACATTGTTCTTGGCCGTGACGTTCCCAATTTGCAACATTATTGATCCTCTCCTTTCTCAAGCACGGGATTCAATTCAACCGGATCTATATTCAGGGTTTCTGCAATACGCGCCAGCATGCGAGGCTCCGCCTTGCGGCTGCCGCGTTCAATCGCCCCCAGGATGGCAATGGACACGCCCAAACGCTTAGCCAATTCGTCTTGAGTCAAGCCTTTGAGTTTGCGAAATGCTCTTACGCGTTGGGCGATTTGGTTCTTTTCCATGGTCGGACGCCTGCCTTTCCTTCCAGTGTATCCAGATGCCGCTCATAAGAAACCGCTTCGTCCGGCTGCAGGCGAGTCATCACATCCAGCAGAGGAATGAGAACGAAGGCCCGCTCCCGCATCCGGGGGTGAGGGACCGTCAGCTCGGGCGCCTCCAGCTCGAGACGAGCTCCGCCATCAGCAGGGTACACCAGGAGCAGATCCAGATCAAGCGTGCGGGGCCCCCAGCGAATATCCCGGGTTCGCCCGAGCTGCAGCTCGATGGCCGCCATCCGTCGGTGCAGCTCATGAGGCGGCAGGGCCGTGCGGACGGCAAGGACTTGGTTCAAAAAGGCGGCTTGATCTACGTAGCCCACCGGCTCCGTTTCATACAACGGGGACTCCCCGGCCAGGTCCGTGTCCGCCTGCTGCAGCAAAAGCCGCTTTGCCTCGGCCAAATGACGGTCCCGCTCCCCGATATTGGAGCCCAGCCCGATGTAGGCAATATAGTTCAGATGCGCCTCTCCTGTTGTGTCCACGTCTCATGCCCGCTTTCTCGTAATATGCACCGTCACGCCTTCAAAATGAGTGTCAAACGGCGGATGAGGCTTCGTGAGCCGGACCGCCACTTCATTTACCCTAGTATACTGATGCAGCACATCGGATGCAATGGCTTCGGCCAGCGCCTCGATCAGGCGGAACGGCGGACCTTGGACGATCGCCTTGACCCGCTCGTACACATCCGCATAGTTGACGGTCGCTTCCAAGTCATCCGTCTGCCCGGCCTGGGACAGGTCCAGAGAGAGCTCGACATCCGTATAGAACCGCTGCCCCAGCTTATTCTCTTCGGGAAACACCCCATGATAGCCGTAAAAATGCATCCCGTTCAACACGATCTTATCCATACGACTTCCCGCCTCTCACAATAGCATCGGTCATAAGCGCAACCCGCTTCATCTCCGCGACGTCGTGCACGCGCACGATCGAACAACCTTGGGCGATCCCTAACGCGGTCGTGGCCGCCGTGCCCTCCAGCACTTCCTGGGCAGACCGCCCGAGCGTCTTCTGAATGAAGCTCTTCCGCGAGGCGCCCAGCAGGACGGGGTACCCTAACTCGGCGATGCGATGCAAATTCGAGAACAGGTGCAGATTGTGCTCCATCGTCTTGGCGAAACCGAGACCCGGGTCCAGGATGATGTGATCCGGCCGTACCCCCGCCTGAAGCGCGATGTCCACGCTCCGTCGGAGATCGTCGAGCACGTCCGGGATGAAGTCGGCATACGCCGTTTCTCGCCGATTATGCATCAGAATGACCGGGCAGCCGAAGTCCAGCGCCACTTGCTGCAACCCCGGATCGCCCTGGAAACCCCAGATGTCGTTCACGATATGAGCCCCGGCTTCCATCGCTTGGCGGGCGACCTCGGCCTTGTACGTATCGACGGAGATCGGTACCGGCAGCCCCTCGGCGACAAGCGCCTTCACGACGGGCACGACGCGCGCAAGCTCCTCCTCAAGCGTTACACGCTCGGCGCCCGGCCGCGTCGACTCCCCGCCGATGTCGATGAGATCTGCGCCTTCCCGTACCATCTCCATCGCCCGCTCCACCGCGGTTCTAGTCGAAGTGTAGCGGCCCCCGTCCGAGAACGAGTCCGGGGTCACGTTCAAAATACCCATGATATGCGTCCGGCTTCGCAAGTCGAGCGACAAATTCCTGCATGGAACGACACCGGTTGAATCCGCTCCTCGCATATTTGACGTCGTATTCGAGTCCGGTTGCTCCGGTTTCCATAATGGCGGCAGTTGCATTAACGTGACCCTCCTTCACTCTCCGCAGTGCAACGCTGATAAGCTTCTATTAATCGGCGCGTCCAAGGTCCGGCTCCCTCTTCCTCTCCCGCTCCCTCTCCGACAGGGAACGCCTTGCCCGTCCGGTCATAACGCACGTCGATCGGGACCAGCTCTTGGATTGAATTGGTTATGAATACTTCTTCCGCCGCGACCACGTCATCCCACCGGTACCAGCCTTCCTCTACGGGCAACCCGATCCCGGACGCAAGCTCCATGACGAACGCCCGGGTAATGCCCGACAAGATCCCCGTATTCAAGTGTGGGGTGCAGAGGACGCCATGGCGGACCAAGAACAGATTGCTCACGATCCCTTCCGCGGCGAAACCCCGGCCATCCAAAAAAAGCCCTTCGGCCCCTTGTGCCCAAGGATAGCCGAGCAGCTCCCGCTTTGCTCCTATATTATTCATATAGTGAAACGATTTTAATCGGATGTCGCCCTCCGGCGTATTGCGCAGGACTTGAAGCAATTGAAGCGGCTTGCCCTTGAACCGGGCGCCGGCCGGTAGCACCGGAAGCTCCTTCATATACATCACGACATTCGGGCGGGTGTAGGCCCCGGCGGGCAATCCCAGCGCTTCCTCCCCCGCCGAGACGGAGAAACGAATGTAGGCTTCCTCCAAACCGTTCGCCTCGAGCAGCTCCGCCACTTGGCCGCGGATCACGGCCTCATCCGGCTCATAGGCGATCCCCAGCTCGCGGCAGCCGTCCGCCAACCGCCGCAGGTGACGATCGAGCAGGAACGGCCGCCCGCCATATGTCCGGAAAGTCTCGAACAGCCCCATCCCATACAAAAAACCGTGATCGTACACCGAGACCACGGCTTCCTGCCCTTCCATCTGTACTCCGTTCAGCAGCAGCTTCATCGGCCGATCGCGAGAAAGTTGCGCAGCAGCTGGTGTCCGTGATCCGTAATGATCGACTCGGGGTGGAACTGAACCCCTTCGATCGGATACTCCTTGTGGCGCAACCCCATAATCTCGCCTTCCTTGGTCTCTGCCGAAATCTCCAGGCAATCCGGCAGCGTGTCCCGGCGCACGATCAACGAATGATAGCGGGTCGCCGTGTACGGGGACGGGAGGCCCTCGAAGATGCCGCGGCCGTCATGATAAATGTCCGAAGTCTTGCCGTGCATCAGCTTCTCCGCGCGCACGACGTCTCCGCCGAACACTTGGCCGATGGACTGGTGGCCCAGGCAGACGCCCAGAATCGGAATCTTCCCCTTGAAATGCTCAATCAGCTCCAGGCTTACGCCCGCTTCATTCGGCGTGCACGGCCCCGGGGAGATCAAAATATGCGAAGGCTGCAGCTTCTCAATGCCGGCCATGTCGATCTGATCGTTGCGGTAGACGACCACTTCCTCGCCCAGCTCGCCTAGATATTGCACCAAGTTATAGGTAAACGAATCATAATTGTCGATCACAAGGATCATCTGCGCTCAGCTCCTCTGCTCCATCATGCTCTCGCTAAACTGGATCGCTCTCCACACCGCCTTCGCTTTGTTGAGCGACTCGATATATTCCCGCTCCGGCACGGAATCGATGACGATCCCCGCTCCGGCTTGAACTTGTCCAATACCGTCCCGGACGACAAGCGTCCGTATAACTATATTTAATTCCATATTGCCGTTATAGTCAATCCACCCGATCGAACCGGTATACGGTCCGCGCCGGACCGGCTCCAGCTCCTCGATGATCTCCATCGTACGCACCTTCGGCGCGCCCGTGATCGTCCCGCCGGGGAACGTCGCCGCGATGGCGGCGAAGGCGTCGTGGCCTTCGGCCAGCTCACCGCGCACATTCGACACGATGTGCATCACATGCGAATAGTGCTCGATGGCCATGAACTCGTCCACGCGCACCGTGCCGTACCGGGAGATGCGCCCCAGGTCGTTGCGCAGCAGGTCGACGAGCATGATGTGCTCGGCCCGCTCCTTCTCGTTCGCGACGAGCTCGTCCGCTAGCCGCAGGTCCTCCGTCGCGTCGGCGCCGCGCGGCCGCGTGCCCGCGATCGGCCGCGTCTCCACGACGCCGTCGACGAGACGGATGAGGAGCTCCGGCGAGCCGGACACGATGGCCAGCTCGGGGAAGCGCAGCAGCCCCATGTACGGGGACGGATTCACGAGGCGGAGCCACTCGTACAGGTCCTCCGGCGTCGACCGCAGGTCCCGCTCCTGGCGGACCGACAGGTTCACCTGGAATACATCGCCCTGGCCGATGTAGCGCTGCACTTCCCGGACGGCGTGGATATACGCGTCCCGGGAGAATGCCCGTCGATTGCCGCTCATGGCATCGACGTCGACTTGCAGCTGCGCCGGATCGGCCAGCGCTTCCGCGTAGCGGGCCTGGCGGCGCCGCTGCGCGTCATCCTGCGCGGCGGCCGCCTCCAGCGCGCGCCATAGCGCGGCCATCCGCTCGGTGCACACGGCCGCCTGCTCGTACAGGCGCCGCAGCGCGGCGCCGGCCGAGTCGGCGTCTAGCGCGTCGAGCGGCGGCACAGCCATGTGCGCGCAGCAATACAGCCGCTGCGCCTCCCGGTCGACGACCCACAGCTCGTCGACCCGCATCCAATAATAATCCGGCAGCTTGCCGTCATCATGGGCGAGCTGCGGGAGCCGCTCGATCGAACGGGCGACATCGTAGCCCCAGTAGCCGACGCAGCCGCCTACGAACTTCGGCGCACCGGGGACGCGGGGCGAGCGGTACGGCGCGAGCCAGGCGCGCACTACGTCGAGGGGGTTGCCCTCCCGCTCGTACACGCGGCCTCCGCGCCGCCGTCCACGGGCCTCGCCTGCCTCCGCCGGCTCGAACTCCGTCACCCAGGCGCGGCGACCCTTCCCCTGGATCGTCGAGGCGGTGCGCAGGCCGAGCATCGTATACCGGCCGCCCTTGCCGCTCTCCAAGACGAAGGAGCACGGGTCGGCGTCCGTCCATGCCGGCTCCCACGTGGCTAGCCCGTCCGTCTCGAGGGGCACGCTCCGGATGAAAGGCAGGTGCGGGTAAGCGCCGGCCCACGACTGCCACTGTTCCCAAGCGGTGATGATCAAGTTCAATCTCCTCCTGTCGGCTCCGGCACACGCCCACGCACGCACATGCACATGCACACGCTCTCGCACCCGCCGCTCGCCTCTTGCCTCTTCTCTAAATCAAACACGCCCCTCACAGTGAGGGGCGCTCATCCTATTGCTATCTAGTATACCGAATATTGCCTTATTCGTCGAATTGATACAGCGGCGTGCTGAGGTAACGTTCGCCATTGCTCGGAACAACCGCGACGACGCGCTTGCCTTTGCCCAGCTCCTTCGCCACCTTCAGCGCAGCGAAGATTGCCGCTCCGGAGGAGATCCCACCCAAAATGCCTTCTTCCTTCGCGACACGGCGGGAAGTCTCGAATGCATCCTCGTTATCGACGGCAATAATCTCGTTGTAAATCTTGGTATCCAGAATATCCGGCACGAACCCGGCTCCGATGCCCTGAATCTTGTGCGGGCCCGGCTTGCCGCCCGCCAAAACCGGAGATGCCGATGGCTCGACCGCATAGATCTTGATATCCGGGAAGTGCTCACGCAGCACGGAGCCTGCACCCGTAATCGTGCCGCCTGTGCCGATCCCGGCAACGAATGCGTCCAGCTTGCCGTCATGCCCCTTGATCGCTTCCACGATTTCCGGACCGGTGGTCTCGAGGTGGATCTTCACGTTCGCTTGGTTCTTGAACTGCTGCGGGATGAAGTACGTAGGATTCTCCGCGGCGAGATCTTCCGCCCGCTTGATCGCGCCTTTCATGCCTTCCGGTCCCGGGGTCAGAATGAGCTGCGCCCCGTACGCGCGAAGCAAGTTCCGGCGCTCGATGCTCATCGTCTCCGGCATAACGAGAATCGCCTTGTAGCCTTTGGCCGCCGCGACCATCGCGAGGCCGATCCCGGTGTTGCCGCTCGTCGGCTCGATGATCGTATCGCCTGGTTTCAGCTTGCCTTCCTTCTCCGCCGTCTCGATCATGCTGATGGCAATCCGGTCCTTGACGCTAGCGCCCGGATTCTGATACTCGAGCTTCACGTAGATTTCCGCGCTGTCCTCCGGGACAACCCGATTCAGTTTAACAAGAGGCGTATCTCCAATCAATTGCGTGATGCTTTGTACCAACTTGGCCATCGATAGTACCCTCCCAAAGTGCGATTCATTATTCCGAGTAAAAAAGTCGGTTTTATTACTCCCATCTTATCAACGGCCCTACCGAATGTCAACAAGATTTTATTGAAAATTGGGCATTTTTACCGTTGCCTTATGGCGTTCACGAATCTGTTTCACCAGCTCGTTCAAGGGCACCGCCTTTTGCAGCGCCAGCTCCCGCCGAATGTTGGCTTTCACCGTCTCATCGATCGTCTTGTTCGTCTCCCGCTTCGCGAGCAGCTGGATCACGGCATAGCCGTTCTTCACCGGAACGGGTTTACTGACTTCGTTGATTTTCAGCGTGCGGGCCGCCTGGATCAGGAACGGAGGAATAAACGGGTCGTTCTCCTCGACGAAGCCGAGATCGCCGCCGGCCTTGGCCGTCGCCGCATCCACGGAGCGCTCCTTCGCCAGAACGCCGAAATCGAACCCTTTGGTCAAATCCGCAATGAACTGATTCGCTTCTTCCTTCGTCTTCAGCTCCGCCTTAAGCAAGTGGTACTGCACGAAGCTCTTGAACTCTTCCGGATGCTCCTTGATGTACGCCTGCACCTCGGCGTCGGTGACGGTTACGTTCCGAGTGGCGAGACGTTCCAGCAACAGCTTGTAATACACATCCTCATTCAGCTCCGATTTGCTGAGCCCCAGCTGTTCCTTCATCGAGTTGTAAAACTGCTCCTCGCTCTCATACCCCTGCTGCATTCTCGTTAATTCCGCATCCATTTCCCCCCGGCTCACGGTAACTTGCAATGCTTCGGCTTCCTGGCGAATCGCCTCCCGATCGATCATTTGGCTTAGCAGCTCGGCCCCGTACTTCTCCGTCAGTCGATTCATAAGCTCCCCATAAGGGATGGACTTGCCCCCGACTACCGCGACCGGCTCATTGGGGGGGACCGCCATAGCGGAGTCGGGAGGCACCGACGGCAGCGGAGCGCCCGGCTTCGTACGCACGGCATGGGTCAGCAGCATCGTTAAGACCAACACGCAGGCCATGAGCAGGCCGATTATGCCCCATAGCAGCTTCATGCTCCTCATCGTGATTTCTCCTCTGATCTACCCGTAATATACCGGACGCCCCGTCTGCCAGACGCCCCGCCCCTGACTCTCTCTTGTGTGCTACAGGGCTCTCTCTAATAAAGCTTGCAGGTGCTCCGTATCGAAGCGGTAGGTCTCGTTGCAAAAATGGCAAACGACTTCGGCGGGCTCGTTCCGCGCGATCATGTCCTCCAGCTCATCCCGGCCCAAACTGATCAGGGTCTGCTCGACCCGCTCCTGCGAGCATTTGCAGCGGAACTGCAGGTCCATCCGTTCCTTCACTTGCACGTCTTCCAGCACTTCGTTCAAAATCGCTTCGAGCGACAATCCCTGATCCAGCATCGTCGTAATCGGCGGCAGCCCAGATAGACGCGCCTCGAGCTCGGCAATCTCCTCCTCGGCAAGGCCGGGCATCAATTGAATGATGAACCCGCCGGAAGTGCGAACCGTTCGGTCCGTATCCACTAACACACCAAGGGCGACGGCTGAGGGAGTCTGCTCGGATTTGGCGAAATAGTACGTAAAATCTTCTCCCAGCTCCCCCGACACGATCGGAGTGCTGCCCCGATACGGCTCGCGAAGACCCAAATCTTTAATGATATAAATAAACCCTTCGGTCCCAACCGCGCCGGCCACATCTAGCTTGCCCTTGCCGTTCAGCGGCAGCTCGACGCTCGGATCGTCGACGTAGCCTCTCAGGTCGCCGTCCGCGTTAGCCTCGACGACGATTTGCCCGATCGGACCGTTCCCCTTCACTTGAATCGTCAGCTTCTCCTCGCCCTTCAGCATGGCGCCCATCATCGCCGCTGCCGCCAGCGTCCGTCCCAGCGCCGCTGTGGCGACCGGTGAGGTCTTGTGCCGGGCCCGGAGTTCCTCCAGGATGCCCGTAATATTCGCCGCGAACGCCCGAACCTTGCCGTTCAGGGCAGTGGCGCGGATTAAGTAGTCTTGTTGCATTTCGTCTTTCCTCCTGTCTTCCTCAGGGCCGGACCGTTACTGATTGCGTTCATAGATGAGCTGCAGCCCTTGCAAGGTCAAGAGCGGATTCACGATCTGAATCGTGCGGGACTCCCCGGAGATCAGCTCCGCCAAGCCTCCCGTCGCCACGACGGTAGCTTTCGTCCGATTTTCTTCTTCTATACGCTGCACGATGCCGTCGACCTGCCCGGCGAAGCCGTAGATGATGCCGGCTTGCATCGAGGTCACGGTCGTCCGGCCGACAATGCTCTTGGGCTTGACCAGCTCGATGCGCGGCAGTTTGGCCGCCCGCTGATACAGCGCCTCCGTCGAGATGCTGATGCCCGGGGCGATCGCGCCCCCGATGTATTGCGCCTTCTCGTCGATGTAGCAGAACGTCGTCGCCGTCCCGAAGTCGACCACGATGAGCGGCGGGCCGTACAGCTCGATCGCCGCCACCGCATTCACGATGCGATCCGCCCCCACCTCGCGGGGATTCTCATACCGGATGTTCAGGCCGGTCTTGATCCCCGGCCCGACGAACAGCGCCTTCCGCTGCAGATACTGCGCGCACATCTTCTCCAGGATGTAGATGAGCGGAGGCACGACAGACGAGATCATAACGCCGTCGACATCCTGGAACCGAATGCCGGCGTATTGGAACAGATTGTAGATCATCATGCCGTATTCATCGGCTGTAGCCGCCCGATTCGTAGCGAGCCTCCAATGATGCTTCAGCGTCTTGCCTTCGTAGAGGCCGAGGACCATGTTCGTATTCCCCACATCGATGACGAGGATCATGCGCCGCTTCCTTTCTTAGCATCCAGGTCCAGGCTGATGTCGAGGGCTTGCACCGAATACGTGAGGCGGCCGACCGAGACGACGTCCACTCCGGTGCGGGCTATGCCCTGCACCGTCTCCAGCGTGACGGAGCCCGACGCCTCGATCAGCACATGGGGAGCCGCCGCTCGGATCCGCTTCACGGCTTCGGTCATACAGGCGTTATCCATGTTGTCGAGCATAATGATGTCCGCCCCGGCGGACAGCGCTTCTTCCAGCTGGTCGAACGACTCGACCTCGACCTCGATCTTCATCGTGTGCGGGATGCCCGCCCGCGCGAAGCGGACAGCCGGCTCGATGCCCCCGGCGCCCTTGATGTGATTGTCCTTGATCATGACCGCGTCATACAAGCCGAAGCGGTGATTGTGCCCGCCGCCGACCCGGACGGCGTACTTCTCCAGCATCCGATGGCCGGGCGTCGTCTTGCGCGTATCGACCAGACGGACCGGCAAGTCCCCCAGCGCCTGCACGAACTGACTCGTGCGCGTGGCGATGCCGGACAGCCTCTGCATCAGGTTCAGGGCGAGCCGCTCTCCCATTAGGATGCTGCGGGTGCTGCCGCTCACCTCGGCGATGACAGTCCCCTTCTCGACGTAGCTGCCTTCCTCGACAGCCGGCACGAAGACAAGCTCCGGATCGACGGTCGCGAATACGAGCGCCGCCACGGGAAGACCCGCGAGCAGGCCGGATTCCTTCACATGAAGAATACCTTTAGACCGGCGGTCTAAAGGTATGGTCGTCGCTGTGGTGATATCGCCGGTGCCGATGTCTTCCTCTAACCACAGACGTATGTTGCGGGACAAAAGTTCCCGATTCAGCATGATTTCTTTAGTCATGAATCCGTTCCTCCGTAAACCCGTTATTCCGGTCTATCAAATTGTGCTTCCGCCAATGCGTATCATCGGTCTGCGGGAAATCTTCGCGGGAATGGCCGCCGCGGCTCTCCTCCCGCCGGAGCGCCGACTGGGTCGTCAGAAGCGCGCAGGTCAACAAATTGGCGAACTCGAACTCCTCCCGTTTCGACAGGCACGAATCGAAGACGGAGATTTGGCGCCTCAGCTCCTCGAGCCCTTTCTCGAGCCCTTTGGCATTGCGGAAGAGGCCCACATAGCGCACCATCACCTTTTGCAGCTTCAGACGCTTCTCCACGATCGCTTGCATCGGTCCTTCCGGACGGTGGCTGTGCTCGGCAATGGCCGGGGTCGGCTCGGATTCGGTCAGCGTTCGGATGTGCTCGATGATGCGCCGGCCGAAGACAATCGCCTCGGACAGCGAGTTGCTCGCGAGGCGATTCGCGCCGTGTACCCCAGTGGACGACACTTCCCCGCACGCATAGAGCCGCTTAATGGAAGTTTGCCCGTTCAGATCGGTTCGAATGCCTCCCATCATGTAATGGGCGGCCGGCGCGACCGGGATCCAGTCGGACGTCAGATCCAGCCCGTACGTGAGGCAAAACTCGTAGATGTTGGGGAACCGATGCTTGATCATCTCGGGCGATTCGTGCGTAATATCAATATATACGAATGTCGATTTCGTATGCTCCATTTCCCGAATGATCGCTCTGGCTACGACGTCCCGCGGAGCGAGCTCCAGCATCGGGTGCACCTTTTCCATGAACCGCTCGCCCCGGATGTTGCGCAGCACCGCGCCTTCGCCCCGCAGCGCCTCGGAGATGAGGAACCGCGGCGCTCCCGGATAGCAGAGGGAAGTGGGATGGAATTGGATGAACTCCATGTCGCGGATGACCGCTCCTGCGCGGTACGCCATGGCGACGCCGTCTCCCGTAGCGATATCCGGGTTCGTCGTGTAGCGATACAATTGGCCGGTCCCGCCGGAGCACAGCACGATCGCCTTGGCCTGCGCATAGACGCGCCCGCCGTCCGGCTTCTGCACCAGAACGCCCTTGCATTCGTTCTCATATGTAATCAAGTCGATCGCATAATGATCGTCCCACACTTCAATCCGGTCGCTCTGCTTCGTCTTCTCCGACAGCGCCCGGACGATCTCCGCGCCCGTCGCGTCCCCTTGCGCATGCAGAATGCGCCGCTGGCTGTGCGCGCCTTCTTTCGTCAAGGCGAATACACCGTTCTCCAGATCGAATTGCGTCCCCATGCGAATGAGATCCTTGACCCCTTCGGGCCCTTCATGAACCAGCACGTCGACCGCGTCGTTGTCGCATAGCCCGGCGCCCGCGATCAGCGTGTCCTGCCGGTGGTACTCCGGAGAGTCCTCGTCGGAGATGACTGCCGCGATGCCGCCTTGGGCATACCGCGTGTTGCTGTCGAGCAGCGATTTCTTCGTAATCATGAGGACCTGCCCGGTCTCGCTGGCGCGAATGGCCGTGAACAAACCCGCTATGCCGGCCCCGATGACGATGACATCCGTCTTCACCTGAGGCAGCTTGTCCAAATCGAAATCAACCAAATAACGCGGAACCATACATTCACCTTCGATGGGCAAGAGAGTAGCGCATGCTACTTGACTTGTAGCATGCGCTCTAAGGACAATCGGGCTTTGTCGGCCACATGGGGCGGGACATAAATTTGCGGCTGCATCGTTTCCATGCACCGGACGATTTTTTTCAGATTGTTCACTTTCATGTTCGGGCAGACGAGGAATTTGGTCGCAAAATGGAACGTCTTGTTCGGGCTGTCCATCCGCAGCTGGTACCCGGTGCCGTCTTCCGTGCCAACGATGAACTCCTGGCAGTCGGATTCCTTGCAATACTTGATAATCGCGGTCGTGCTGCCTACGAAATCGCCGAGCGCCACAACCTCGGGCCGGCATTCCGGGTGAACGACGAACTGTGCGTTCGGATGCTGCGCCTTCATCTCGATGACGTCCTTGACCGTCAACATATCGTGCGTGTTGCAGTACCCTTCCCAAATGATCATCTTCTTGTCGGTGTGTTTCGACACGTAGTCACCCAAATTCTTGTCCGGCACCCAGATAATCTCTTCCGCGTCCACGGACTGAATCACCTTCACCGCATTCGCCGACGTACAGCAAATGTCGGTCTCGGCCTTAATCTCCGCCGAGGAGTTGATATACGTCACGACTTTGGCGTTCGGATGCTGACGCTTCAAGGCTCGAAGCCCTTCCACGTTGACCATGTCCGCCATCGGACAACCGGCGCGCTCGTCCGGGATGATGACCGTCTTGTTCGGAGCCAGAATCTTCGCGCTCTCGCCCATGAAGTGCACGCCGCAGAACACGATCACTTCCGCGTCGGTCTGAGCCGCCTTTTGCGCCAATAAGAAGGAATCCCCGCGAAAATCCGCGACCTCCTGCACCTCGTCCCGCTGGTAGTAGTGGGCCAAGATGATGGCATTGCGTTCTTTTTTCAATTCGGCAATGCGCTGCTTCAGCTCGCGGTTCTGCTCCGCCTTGCGCTCTAACGCAAGTGCTTCCATCCCAATCGCTTCCCTTCTGTTTAATACGTGAAAAAGTTCACGCATTCAGTTATGGTTGAATCGATCCCCTGATTTTATTTTAATTTACGTTTTAATTTACACCTAATTTACACAACGGGGATTCCGCTGTCAATCGGTAAATAATCGCCGTAGAAGGAAAAACCCGGCCATTCCTGACCGGGTTCGAGAGCGGTTGTTTGTTTTCATTCTATTGCTTCAATATTTTCACGAGCCGCTTCGCTTCGCCGTTCGCCGTCTGGATCGATTCGTAGATCTTGATCGTAAGCGGCCACTCGAATTGGTCGGTACGCAGGTTCTGGAACACGAGGTGCTGCGCTCCGCTGACGAGCTTGTTGCGGCCCGTGAAGGGCAGCGTCTCGGAGGCGATCAACCGGCCGCGCGGATCGTGCAGCTCGACGGTCATGTTCGCGGAGCTGGCGTCACTGACGACGTCCTCGGCCGACTCGATGTCGAGATCCATCTTCAGCTTGTACGTGTACCCGGCCGGGCTTCCTTGAGCGGCCAGATCCCACAAATTCAGCTTGACGGTGTAAGGATAGAACAACAATGTGTCGTCGTCCGTCTCGTCGGTGGCGACCGCCGTCTTGAAGCCGCCGATCGGAATGTTGTACGGGGCCACGGTTTGGTTGTCGAGCAGCTTCAGGACCAGATCTTCGCCCTTTTCCGAAGAAGGTACCGCGAAGGCATAATTGACGACGTAGCTGAGCTTCGGCTCCAGCTGCTGCACGGTCGTCGCCTGACGGCTGCCCGTATAGCGGAAGCCGTCCGCGTTCGTCAGCTCCGTCTGGAAGGCCGGCAGCGGCACAGGCCGCTCGCCCGTGTTCCGGACGAGGAATTTCGCCACGATCGTGTTGTAGCCGGCGGAATCGGATTCGTTCAAGCTCAGGTCCACGAGCGAGATCGCGGTTTCCTTATCGATCAGCTTACTCATCGGGTCGAAGGCGACCCGGTCCCCAAGCTTGTAGGCCGGAAGCGAGGCGAGGTCGATGGTGTCTTGCTGCGGCAAGGCGACGTTCAGCCGCCCTACATTATAGTTCACTACAACCGGACTGTTGTTCTCGATGTCCGCGAACGTCTCGGGTGTCAGGACATTCAGGCTGTTCAGCGTCACGTTGTTGTCGGTTAAGATGCCGTAATGGACGTACTTCTTCTCGTCAGGCTTTAATTGTACGTTCGTCTGCACCCGCTGGCCGGTATAGGCGCGGCTGTCCGACTTGCCGTCGATCCGGAAGTCCGGCACCGTCTCGGTGCGCGTCCCTTGATTCTCCGCGATCAAGGTGACGACCGTCACCGGACCTTGCGGCGTCTTCTCCCGGATGAGCGTAACCGGCGTATATACAATTCCGCTGGTTAAGCCTGGGATCGCGAACGGTTCGCCCCAGCGCTTCATCGCGGCCGGATCGGCGAGCACCGATTCCGGGCCGCCCCACGCCAGCCCCGCTACCGGTACGGTCAGAATCGCGGTTTCCGTCTTCGGGTATACATATTCGTCCACCTCGACCCAGCTCAGCTCGGTCAAGTCCAGAGCCGCGCCGTAGTCCAGCGTCAGCATGTAGCTGAGCTCGGCCTTCTCCCGGGGCTGGATCGCCTTCGCGTTCGAGACGCTCGGTCGCAGCGTATACTCGGTCCCGTCGGCCGTCTTGACCCGCAGCTCGTAGTCCGGTACCCGGGTAACCCGGCTGCCTCCATTATAGAGCTGGACGACGGCGGCGATTCGCGTCTCCTCGCCCACGAGCTCGCTGACTACACTTTTCACATCGGCTCTGATGGAAGCGGTAAGCGAATATTGTCCGCGCCCTTCCAGGGCGATCGCGGTGCCGTCCGCCGCCAGGATCACGGCCGGGGCCGACGTCAGGGCGAGCGAGACGGTCAGTACGGCGGCGGTCAACGATTTTTTCCATGTCGGTTTCACTGCATTTCCTCCGTTTCGTTGAAGCTTCATTTATTTAGACTCCGCGAGCTGCACTTTTTCTTTGTCCTTCAGCTGATTCTGGCCGGAGACGACGAGCTGCTCGCCTTCCTTGATCCCGGACAACACTTCCTGATTCAATTCGTTCAGACGGCCGAGCTGCACCTTGCGTTTCTCTACCGTGTCGCCCACTAGCACGAACACGAACGAATCGCCGCCTTCGCGGACGATACTGAGCGTCGGGACTGCAACGACCATTTGCTCGTCTTCCGTTGTCAGCTGGATCTGCACCTTCGTGCCCGGCTTAAGCGCGCCGTTCGCGTTCGCCGTCTCCAGCTCCAGCTCGTACGTCTTGCTCTGGGTGTCCATGGAGCCGGACAAATATTTGATCTTCGCCTTCGCTTTATCGGGGCTCCCCGGCACATAGTAGACGAGCTCTTGCTTCCCGCTCACGAGCTTGGCGGAGTTCTCCGTCAGCTTCGCCTTGATCACAATCGGATCGAGCTGCTCCACGTGGCCGATCTTGGCGCCCGGCTGGACGGTCATGCCTACCACGACCGGCAGCTCGGTCAAGATGCCGCTGACCGGCGTTTTGACCTCCAGGTTGGACAGGCTGCGATCCAGCTCCTGCATGGATAGGGAAGCCGACTGGATTTGATTGGTCAATGAGGATAAGTTGTCGGACGTCTCCAGTGTCTTTTGTTTTTGCTTCAGCAAATCGAGATCCATCGTTTGGTTTTTCCACAGCGTTTCCGCTTGGTCCAGTTGCGATTTCGTAATGAGTCCTTGGTCATAATCGTTTCTAGCTTTATTGTAGGATTTGGTCACGTCTAGCAGCGCCTGCTCCATCTTTTTGACGCTGTTGGCCATCTCGGTTTTGCTGTTAGCCAGATCCTGCTGCGCCTTGACCAGGGCATCCTGGCTGCTCCGCAGCTGGAGGGAGGCTTTCTCCTTTTGCAAGTTCATATCGGCCGGATCGAGCTTCAAGATCACGTCGCCCGCATTCACTTGGTCTCCGCGCTTTTTCAAAATTTCTTTCACGTCTCCGCTCGACTTGGCCATGACGTCCAATTGCATCACGGGGGCCACATCGGCCACTTGCTCGAGCGGATCGCCGATTTTTTGCTTGGCTAACTTCTGTACCTTCACCGCCTTGATCGCCTGCTCTTGCGTCGCCGCCGGAACCGTCGGACCAGCCTCCGCCGAACACCCCGCCGCGACGGCGACGGTCAGGACGACGGCCGCGGCCAGCTTGACGCCGCCGATCATTGTTTTGCTTTTCAGCCTGTTAGGTCTCATCTTCGCCTTAACTCCTTTATTGAAAGTTTCGTACTTTGTGGGGGCCTAGTTTTAAGCGGACATGGTGTCCAGGGCGGCTTCCGCCTGCTTCGACTTGCGGTGGAACAAGCGGGACACGCGCTTCTTGAACGAATGGATGAGGTCGTAGACGACCGGCACGACGAGCAGCGTTAGCAGCGTCGAAGTGGTCAATCCGCCGATTACGACGACAGCCAACCCTTTGGAAATAATCGTGCCCTTGGACAGCCCGAGCGCCAGCGGCATCAGAGCGAATACGGTCGCGCCGGCGGTCATGATGATCGGCCGCATCCGGGTCATGCTGCCTTCGATCAGCGCGTCATGGACCGAGTAATTCATCTCGCGCAGCTGCTGCACGCGATCGATGAGGACGATGGCGTTCGTGACCACGATGCCGATCAGCATCAGGAAGCCGATGAGCGACGTGATGTTTAGCGATTCGCCCGTCACGAGCAGGCCGATCAGACCGCCGATGGCGGCAAGCGGCAGCGAGAACAGGATGGCGAACGGCGCGCTGGCGTTGCCGAAGGCGAGCACCATGACGAGATAGACGATGAAGATCGAAGCGGCCATCGCCATGAACATTTGCCCGAAGCTTTCGTCGATATCGTCGGAGACGCCCTTCACTTGCCGGCTTACTCCTGAAGGCAGCTCGACCTTGTCGAGTTCCGCCGAAACCTTGGCCGATACGCCGCCTTTGTCGGGATTGTTGATCTTGGCCGTAACTTGCACCACCTGCGTTTGCTTCTCCCGACTGATCGAGATCGGAGCGTCGAGCTCGCTCACTTTGGCGATGTCCTTCAGGTTAATCGTACCCACCTGCGTCTGGATCGGAATGTTCGCGATATCCTGCATCGAGTCTTTGAACGATCGGTCGATCTCCAGCTTTGTCTCGTATGTAACATTGTCTAGCTTGATGTCGCCGAGCTCTTCCTTGCGGATCCAGGCATTGACGGTGCCCATCACTTGCGCGGGGCTGAGACCGTAGACGCGAGCTTTCTCGGCATCGACCGCCACGTCGACCTCCATCTTCTTCTCGCCGAGCGTGTCCTTGATATCGAGCAGCTCTGGGAAGGTCGTCATCTTTTCCTTGATGAGTCCTGCCGCATATTCGAGGCTTTGGAGATCGTCGCCCTTCAGCATGTAGGAGAAGTCGACCCCACCGCCACCGTCTCCGGCGAAGGTGATCAGCTGCGCTTCCACCCGCGAGCCCTTCGGCATATCGCTGAGGAACAGCTTCTTGTACTCCTCCAGCGCTTCCTTCGCATTCGTATTGACGCTGACTTCCGTGAACAGAGATGCCCGGTAGGGGACGCGTTCGCTCCCGAAGTCATAGCCGATCATCGATTCGATATATGTAAATTTCGGTGCGCCTGTCTGGTCTTTCTCGCCTTGCATGAATTTCTCGATCTCGGCCACTTTGGCATTCATCGTTTCCATCGAGGTTTCACGCGGCATTTGCAGGCTGAACAGCATTTGGCGGTCCGCTTCGCTCTCCGGCATGAAGGTCATGGCGAGCTGCGGGACGATCAGAATAATAGAAACCACGAATAGGACGAACGCGAGCAGCAGCGTCTTGATCCGATTTTTGAGCGACCAGACGAGCATGCCTTTGTAGGCCTTGAGCAGCTTCCCGACCTTCGTCTCGTCGTGCACCGGGATGTTCTTCTGCTTCATGACCATCAGCTTGGCCAGCATTGGGATGACCGTCAGCGCGACGACCAGCGAGGACAACAGCGCGCAAGCGAGCGTCAGTGCGAACGGGCGGAATACTTCACCCAGAATCCCGCTGACAAACGCGATAGGAGCGAAAACCCCAACGGTCGTAATTGTGGAGGACGTGATGGCAGACGAGACTTGCTTGGTCGCGAGCTTAATGACCGACTCGTTGCGCTCTTGCGCTTTTTGCAGCTGGCTGTAGATGTTCTCGATCACGACGATACTGTCGTCCACGACGCGTCCTACCGCGATCGCCATCCCGCCGAGCGTCATGATATTGAGCGAGATGCCCAGCCCCTGCATGAACAAAAGTGTGATTAAGATGGAGAGCGGAATTGAGACTAAAACGATCAGGGTCATGCGAATATTTCTAAGGAAAATTAAAATCATAAGCGAAGCCAGGATGGCGCCGAGCCCGCCCTCGCGGACCATTCCGTCGATGGAATGCTTGATGTCCGTCGCGGCATTGTACACCGAGTGGAACTTCACAGAAGGCAATGTGGTCGACCAATCTTTCATCAGCGCGTCGGCGGCGTTCCCGAACTCCACCGCATTCGCTTCCTTCGTCTTATACAGATGAATCCCGATGGCCGGCTGTCCGTCGAGTCTCGTGATAAACGGCGATTCGCTGACTGAAGTGACTTTGGCGATTTGCTTCAGCAGGATCGTCCCGCCTTGCATAGTTTGTAGAGGCAAGTTGTCGAGATTATATACGGTGTCGATCTCGCCTCTCACCCGCACCATCTGCGTGCGGCCTTCGAAGTCGACGGTGCCGGCCGGACTCGATAAGAGTGCCGCGCGGATCATGTCCGTCACTGTGGATGGGGACAAGCCGTACTGATTCAGGGCGTTCGCGTCCAGACGGATCGACATCTGCGCTTCGTTATTCCCTACAGAGTCTACATGGTCCACGCCCTGGATGCCGTTGAATCCCGGCAGGATGATGTCTTTATACAGCTTCTCGAGCTCGATCTGGTTCATGTTGTTCGTCCCGGTGACGGCCAGGTAGTAGACCGGCTGCGAGGCGAAGCCGAACGTCGCGACCTTGGGCTTCTCCGCGCTTTGCGGAAGCTTCACGTTCGCTACGAGGCTCTCTATGTCTTTTTTGGCATCGTCCAGCTTGACGCCCTGCTCCAGCTCGATCGAGATCTGCGAGAAATTGTCGCTTGAGCTGGATGTTAAGTTCTTGAGCCCCTTCGTCCCGGTGAGCGCCTTCTCCAGGGGCTTGGTCACTTGATCGAGCACGTCCTTCGGCGGAGCCGTGTACTGGGTCGTGACGAACACGGCCGGGAACGAGATGTCCGGCATGCTCTCTACCTTGAGCTGTCCGGCAGCGAACGTCCCCCCGATGGCTAGCAGCAAAATCAAGATGATGACCGCCGCTATGTTCTTCATGGAAAAATCGGTCAAGCGATTCATTCGGTTCCTTCCCTCCTTACGAGCTGGCACCCTTGCATGCCGCTCGCTTTTTTGGTCATTCGTTGGAACGTAGTTCTCCCATATACATGGTAAAATCTAACGGCTTTCCGCAAAACAGGCTTAGGACGGTGTCCGACCTAGACCTTAGTCGGGGAAACGTAACCGGGGCCTAGATGCGGCGCCTCCCCCGCAAATCGGCAATCAAGCGGGCCGTCTCCTCCTCGATGCCTTCCAATCGGCGAAACATGATCCGGTAAAACGCCAGAAGCTCTGAGTACCTTGTCTCCAGCACCTCCGCCATCGCCTGCTCGTCCGGCTCGAGCGCTCCCGGATCCGGGAGCTTGCGCAAGGTATCCTCAATCGACTCACATTCCGTCCGAAGCCGATGCGTCACCTTGTCCATCATCAACTGCAGATGGTCCTTCGGGATGCTGTAGTAATCTTTACGGTCGTTCCCCCTTGGCAGTTTCTCACAAAATCCATACGTTACGAGCAGCCGAATCTGGATGCTGACCGCCGCTTTGGTCACGCCGATCCGCTCGGCCATCTGCTGCAGGCTGACCGGCCCGGGAGAGCTTTGCAGCAGCGCATAAATCCGCCCGAGAAGCGGGCTGTTGCCCCCTTCTTGAAACAAGCGCGCCATCTTCTCCGTCAACTCGGTTTGAAACCGTTCGAACTCCACGCTGCCCATCTCTTTCGCTCCATTTCACCGTCATTAAAATCGTTAACAATCCTTTTAACGATGCAAATTCATCGTACTCAGATTGCCGGCTCTCCGTCAATTATTGGAAACGGATTCTTTGTGAATTTTTTCTAAACAAGCGAAAAGAACCGGCCCTCCACACGGGAGGGCCGGTTCGATAGCGCCGAAGCGATTATTCGTCCTTCTTGTCTTCCTTCTTGTCGCGGTCGAAGTCGAGCTTGTTCGCATCGCTCGCTCCGTCCTGCGTATTGATGTTCACCTTCAACTGCTCTTCGAAGCTGAGCTCGTCGCCCAGATCCGTAACCTTGCCGCTCTCCAGCAATTGTGCGATCTGCTCCTTGTCGAGCGTCTCCTTCTCGAGGAGCGCTTTGGCAACCAGGTGCACTTGATCGGCATACTTGGTGAGAATGTCTTTGGCGCGGTTGTAGCAACTGCCGATGATGCTCTGCATTTCCTTGTCGATCTCATACGCGATCGCATCGCTGTAGTTCTGCTCATGACCGATATCCCGGCCGAGGAATACCTGGCCTTGCGTCTGGCCGAACTGCATCGGCCCGAGCTTGTCGCTCATCCCGTATTCCATGATCATGCTGCGCGCGATGCCCGTCGCCTTGCGGAAGTCATCGTAAGCGCCGGTGCCGACTTCGCCGATGTACAGCTCCTCGGACACGCGTCCGCCGAGCAACCCGGTGATGCGGTCGAGCAGCTCGGACTTCGTCGCGAGCAAGCGGTCCTCGCCGTCCTTCGGAATGCTGAGCACGTAGCCGCCCGCCCGTCCGCGAGGCACGATCGTGACCTTATGCACGACATCCGCGTGCTTCTCGTAGTACCCGATGATCGCATGGCCGGCCTCGTGGTAAGCGATCGTCCGCTTCTCGCGCTCGCTGATGACGCGGCTCTTCTTCTGCGTCCCTACTATGACGCGGTCGAACGCTTCTTCGATCTCCTCCATGGAGATGTCCTTGCGGCTGCGGCGAGCGGCGATCAGAGCCGCCTCGTTCAGCAGATTCTCCAGGTCGGCGCCGGTGAAGCCGGTCGTATAGCGGGATAGCACGTCGAGCTTGACGTCCTTGGCCAGCGGCTTGTTGCGGGCATGCACCTTCAGCACCGCTTCGCGGCCCTTCACGTCCGGACGGTCCACCGTAATCTGACGGTCGAAGCGGCCAGGACGCAAGAGCGCCGGGTCCAGAATGTCCGGACGGTTCGTCGCGGCGACGATGATGATGCCTTCATTCGCCCCGAAGCCGTCCATCTCGACGAGCAATTGGTTGAGCGTCTGCTCGCGCTCGTCGTGACCGCCGCCCAAGCCGGCGCCGCGTTGGCGGCCGACGGCGTCGATCTCGTCGATGAAGATGATACACGGCGCGTTCTTCTTCGCATTCTCGAACAAGTCGCGGACGCGGGAAGCCCCCACGCCGACGAACATCTCCACGAAGTCGGAACCGCTGATGCTGAAGAACGGAACGCCCGCTTCTCCCGCGACCGCGCGCGCGAGCAGCGTCTTCCCTGTTCCCGGAGGACCGACGAGCAGGACGCCCTTCGGAATCCGTGCGCCCAAGGCGGCAAACTTCCGCGGATCCTTCAAGAACTCTACGACCTCGACCAGCTCTTGCTTCTCTTCGTCTGCGCCGGCCACATCGTCGAACGTAACCCTCTTTTTCTCTTCATTGTATAAGCGGGCCCGGCTTTTGCCGAAATTCATGACTTTTCCGCCGCCGCCCTGCGCCTGATTTAATAAGAAGAAAAACAGGATGAAGATGATGACGAACGGAATGATGGAGGTGAGGAACGTAATCCAGACGTTATCGCCATCCATTTTTTCATAAACTTCTTTGTTGACCTTGCTCTGCTCGAGCAGTTCAACGACCCGTTCACCGAAAGGAGCGTGGGTTTCAAAGAGCTGTTTGTTAACATCTGCGGATTTAATAAGCTTGCCTCGTATCAGATACGTATACCCGTCGAACTTAACCGACACTTCATCGACATTATTATTCTTCAGCTCCTCGCGGAACTGGGTATAGTCGATCGTTTGCTTCGTATCGTTCTGATTGCTGATGAAGTGAACGATTCCTACGGTAACGAGGAATATGAGCAAATAAAATCCGGTGTTGCGGATGATCCGATTCATCCCCTACCTCCTCTCAATGACACACGTAACTTATTTTACCACAGCCGGAGGATGCATCACAATAACGCGGCTTCCCGGCTTCGGCGGTCAGGATGAGTACACCTCGGGTTTCAGAACGCCGATGTACGGCAAGTTCCGATACTTCTCCGCGTAATCAAGCCCATAGCCGACTACGAACGCATCGGGAATCGTGAACCCCTTGTAATCGGGCTCGAGCTCCACCGTGCGACGTGCCGGCTTATCGAACAGAGTGACGACCGAGATCGAGCGGGCATTGCGGCGCTCCAATACATCGATCAAGTAACTCAAGGTAAGGCCGCTGTCAATGATGTCCTCAACGATCAGGACATTGCGCCCCTCCACGGGGACATCCAAATCCTTAATAATTTTCACGACGCCCGACGACTTCGTCGAGGCTCCATAGCTGGATACGGCCATGAAGTCGAGCTCCAGCGGGATGGTCATGCGTTTGACCAGATCAGCCATAAAAATGAAGGCGCCCTTCAACACGCAGATGACGAGCGGATTGCGACCTTCGTAATCCTGGCTTAAGGTCTCTCCCAGCTCGGCCACCTTGCGCTGAATTTGTTCTTCGGTGAATATGATTTCCTGGATGTCGTTCTGCAACTGCTGGCCCCTCCTATTCTAACCTGTTCGCCTTCCTGGGAAGGACAACAAGATCTTACCCTATCTTATGAAGCCGCTATCGGTCTCATTCTATTCCGGTGTCCCTCCGAGCGGAGGAATCGCGCTCAAGTCGAGTCGTAGGGCTAGCACGCGTTCGGTACCGGGGCCGATCAAGGCGTGCCGTGACCGGCGAAGACCCGGGATCCACAGCAATCGGCCCGCGCCGTCTTCGATCAGAGGCAGCCGGTCCCGAAGGCTCGGCGGCACTTTGTGGTCAATGAACATATCTTTTACTTTTTTCGACCCCTTTAAACCAAGCGGCTCCATCCGGTCACCCTCCCGGCGAAGGCGCACCTTCAAAGGGAATTCCACCTGATCGAAGTCAAAAAAAGCCTCCTGAGGGGAGGAACGTATCCATGAAGCGGCACCGTCTGACGGCCGCATCGGCTGCGTCTCTCTTGCTCTGTCCTTCCAATCCGCAAGCGTCCGGATCGTACCGTATAAAGCGCCGCCCCATCTCACTGCGCCCTCCTCGGCCTGCGTCCGCGTCATCCCTTCCTCATCGGAGGCCTGAACTCCGCGTTCCTTCCCGGCAAACTCGGCCTGCCGAAGTACCGACACCCGGTCGTACTCGCGCACCAAGGCTGCGGTTCCCTGGAGTTGAATGGTCACGGACGGCGGCTCCTCTTGCCCGATGGCATGCCGGATTCGCTCTACCCGGTTATAGTCCGAAGCATCCGCTTCTTCACACACATAGTTCAATATTAGATGAATGATCCTCCTTTGTAAAGCAATATGCAAGGTCAGGAAAGCCGTTCTGGAAAAGGCGATTCCGTGTGCGAATTCGGTTACAAGGGTCGGCCAAATCCTAAGCGCTTCCTGCCGGATGAAATCGTCTTCCTCCTGCATCAGATCAGCCAATCGATTGATCGATTCCGGCAGCTGCGGGTTGAAGGGCAGCAAAGCCGGCCACACATCCAGGCGGATCCGGTTGCGGGTATATTTGCGGGAGCGGTTGCTGCTATCCTCTGCGTAAGGCAGCTCCAACATCTCGCAGTAGCGCACCAGCTCTTCCTTGTATATACGGAGGAGGGGGCGCACAAGTTCCAATTCATTCATGCGCCGCCTCATGGGAATGCCTGTCAGGCCGGAAGGCCCGGTCCCCCTCAGCAGGCGCATGAGCACCGTCTCCGCCTGATCGTTCGCATGATGGGCGGTTGCCAGCCGGACGGCGCCCACCCTAGCGGCGACGCCGGCCAAGAACGCGTACCGCTCTTCGCGTGCCGCCGTCTGCGGATTGTCGCCCGACGCCCGGACGATGGCGGGCATGTCGACGGCGCCGAGCTCGCAGCGGATGCCTAGCTTGTGCGCGAACGCCGCGACCCCCTCGGCCTCGGCGACCGATTCCGGCCCGCGGAACCCGTGGTCGAGATGCGCCGCGGTTAGCGTCCAGCCCCACGCCTCGGACAACCGGTGCAGAATATGCAGAAGAGCCGTAGAATCCGGTCCCCCGGATACGGCTGCCACGATGGAGTCGCGGGGCTCCAAGAGACGATGCTCGCGAATGAACCGCTCCACATTCCTTACCAATTCCGTGTCTGGTCGCTGCATAGGGCGTCGGTCCTCCGACAGTCAACGCTGAAAGTAAATATATAAGGTAGAAACAAACAGCAGCACCGACACCGCGAACGCGGTCTGAATCCACAAGCTGCGCTTCCCGGTGTCCGTCCGTCGCGTGCTCTTCAGCATAAGCGACCGCCACTCCTGGGCCGCCTCTTGGGAGGTGCGGTACTGGCCGGTCAACGCCTTCAGCAGCACCGGTCGGAACCGCTGGCACGCCGGGGATTCCTGCGCCGCGGCGATCAGGTCGTCGAGATGCCGGTTCTGCGGGAGGGAGGCGATGAACGAGGCGAAGCGGTTGCGCGTGTCCGCCAGGTGCAAGCTGAGCACAGCGAAGGAGAACAGATCGTACGCTTCGTCCGCCTTGCGCGAGCCGGCGTTCCAATAGCCCCGGTCGTACACTTCCGTGAATTGCTTGACCGAACGGCCCTTCTCCGTTACGCCGCCGTAATCGACGAGATCGGCTTGGCCGAATTCCGACACGATGACGTTGTCCATCTTCAAATCTCCGAATATGTATCCCCGCCGGTGCAGAGCCGACAGCTTCTTCAGCAAGTCGTAGCCGAGCACCTCGAACCAATCCATGCCTTGCTTATGTAAAAACGCTTGCGGGTGAGCACCCCTCACATACCGCATCACATAAAACGGATAATCCCGATCGGTGAGCGTCAAATCGTCGGCTTCCAGCAAATAGCGTGAGCCGGGCGGTACACCCTTGTCGAGCGAACGAAGCACGTTCACTTCCATCTGCAAATCTACCGTATCGAAGCCGACCTTCAGCGCATAAGCCGTCTTGCTCGATCGCACCAAATACACTTGGCCGTTCGCGCCCTCTCCCAACCGGCGGACGACTTCATATTTGTTCTTGTTCCACTTGCCGCTGATCCAAGTTCCCTCGGCCAGCGCCAGCTTAGACGACGTAGTCACTCCAGATCCCGTCCTTCTGGCCGGACCGCAGCTCGGGATGACGAGGCTGCTCGCGGTTCTCTCGGTCTATTGCGACAGAGGCGGCAAAATGCCGGATGACTGCTCGAATTGCCGGTCCGGTTGGAGTCGTTCCCTTTATGTTTAAGTTATAGAACATTTGCCTCATTTTTGCAAGGTCGCGCGTCCAATCAGCCAGCAAATCGGCATCCAGCTTCCCGGGGAAATGAAAAACCGCGATCTCGCTCAGTCCTTGCCGCGCTTGCAGGCTCAGAAGCAAATCTTGGCACGACTCCTCCACCGCGCGGAGCTTGTCGCTCATGCTCGCGCTTGTGTCGATGAGCAGCGCTACGCGAAGCGAGGCGTTCTCGCTCCATTCGTCGATGACGCGGACCACTTCGCCCCGCTTGGCCGGCGGGAGATCTTCGAGCTCCCCCCTGCCCAGGATGGCTCGGAGCTCTTGATTCACCACTTGGTGCATCGTCGACACGACCGTCTTGCGCGTCATCATCTGCACCGTCTGCGACAGCGCGGCCGGTGTGACGATGCGGCTCATGCCGCCGCCTGCCCGCGCGATATCCGCGATCTCGTCGAGCCCGCGTTCATTCTGCCGCGCCGAATCGACCACGCCGATGACATTCACGACGATGCCTTCCTGCTGGGCCAGCGCCGCCGCCGCAACCGGGCTCGAGCCTTCGTTGGAACAACCGTCTGTGATTAGGATGATTTGTTTCATCATACTCCGGGCACCCTCTTTCTTTCATTCTAGTAAGTAGTGTGCCCAAAATCATAGACGGGGATACCGGTAAGTCCGTGGCGCAACGTACAAAAGCAGCCGTTCCAAGTGAAAAAGGGGGCCTTAAGCTCAAACATCTTGTTTGTCCGATGACGACAAGCCAAAACTCGCCGGACCCCTCTTTTTCACTTTCCACTCCCTGTTTCGCTGTAGCCAAGCGAGGGCTTCTGGGTACCCCGGTACGTTGTCTTACGAGAGGGAAATCCTCCCTCACTTTGGCGTGACACCAGCGCTTTGGGGTTGAGAAGAGGGAATTCCTCCCTCATTCTGAGGCGAAACCTGGCCAAATGACACCGGAGGTCAGAAAAGAGAGGGAGCTTTTCCCCCTCCTATCCTCTTTTCCCGCCAATTCGGGCCAAAAAGAGGGAGAAAATCCCTCTTCCCAGGCAGACCGGATTATGCGGCGAGCAGCCGAGATAGTCCCCTTAGGTCACCGCATCCCGCGACACTACAAAACCCGATAAGGGGCCGTCGAATGGGACGGCCCCTCTATGTCAACGTATGGATCAAGCGGCCATCCCTCGGATCCTCCGGAATGTCTGCCAAGATACGCGGCCCCACCGGGCCATCGACCGTGCCGCGGTCTGCCGCCCGAACCTAGCGGCCCGCCTTGCACGCCCCACCTCGCCACGACTACCGCAACCTAAGGCTCGCCTTTCACATCCTACCTCGCCCCGCTGCCCGCAACCCAGCGGCCCAGCCGGGCGATTTCGCGCGCGAGCGGCGGCGGTCGACCGCCAAGGAGAACCGCGCGCCTTAGCTCACGGTCCGCGGACGCTCGATCCGCGTGAGTCCGGGCATGCGGAATGTGGCCCATTCCGGCTGGAACTTGTCGATCCGCGCCACGACGACGGTCATGTCGTCCAGCAGATCGCCGCGATATTGCCGGATGACCCGCTCGAGCAGCTGATCCGCCACCCCCTGCGGATCGTCCGCCTCGAGCTCTTGGATGACCCGGCGCATCCACAGCTCCTTGTTCACTGCGTGCCCCGGTGCATCGAAGACGCCGTCGGTCATCATGATGAGCAGGTCGCCCGGGCGCAGCTGCATGCTGACCAAGTCGACGTCGATGTCCTTCAGAATGCCGATCGGCAAGTTGTTGGCCGAAATCGGGATGACTTCCGTTCCCCGCTTGATGAAGCTGGGCGTCGACCCGATCTTCATGAACGTCGTATTGGCACTGTACAGGTCGATAAGCGCCACATCGACGGTCGCGAACATTTCGTCCGAGGAGCGAAGCATCAGCACCGAGTTGACCGACTTGATCGCGAGCTTCTCCTCCATCCCGGACTGCAGCAGCTGCTGCAGAATATCGAGCGCCGAGCGGCTCTCCGCCCGCGCGCGCTCGCCGTTGCCCATGCCGTCGCTGATCGCGACCGCGAATTTGCCGTTGCCCAGCTCGACGGTGCTGAAGCTGTCCCCGGACAGCAAGTCGCCGTTCTTCGCCACGCCGGCGATGCCGGTCTCGACCTCGTACTCCTTGGCCGAGCCGAACACGACGGTCGAGTACCCTTCTCCGCGCGGCAAGCTCTCCTCATGGCGAACCGCCACCTGCTCGCCCAGAATGTCCGAGAGCAGCGGGGCGATGATCTTCCGGCACTCGTCGAAGCCCTTTGTGTACCGGTGCACGATCTCGATCTCCACATTGCCCTCGTCGAGGCTGATGATGTCGATGCTCTGGATCGACAAGCCAAGCTCCTCCAGCGCTTGGCGAATTTGCTCTTCCTGCAGGAACAGCTCATGCCCTTCCCGCTTGATCTCCTTGGCCAGGTCCTCCATCACCTGGGACACGCCGGTCAGCTGCTCGGCCACGAGCTGACGGCTCTCCTGAATTTGCTTCTTCCAATGCCGGTCGGTGTTGTAACGCTCGTACTGGTGTTTCATCACCTCCAGCACTTGATCGGTACGCACGCACACTTTTTTCCACTCGGCGGGAATTTGCTTCCGGCTGAACGCCGGCTTCGCTTCGATCGCGCTCATCATCTCCGTCATATAAGAGTAGGTGTCGTAGAACCTGGCATCCCAACATTGCTTGCGCTTATAGCAATTCGCGCACGTCTGGTGTGAAACCGCATTCATGAAGTGTCCAATTTCCTCATCTTTTTGCTCCTTCTCATCGGATTGGGTGATTTGCTTGAAGCTGCGGGACAGCTGACGGAATACCTCCGAGAACTGCTCCACGCGCCCGGCGGTAATATCCCGGACCCGCTTCGCGTATTCGTGTTGGGACTTGAGGTTCTCCTGGGTACCCGGCACATATTTGGCGATCGTGCGCAGCGCGGATTTGGGGGTCAGCAGGAAGAGCAGCACCGCTGCGACCGACTCCCACGTAGAATGCAGCACCTCGGTCTGATTGCCGATATAGACGGACAGGATGGACGACCCGAGCAGCATTCCGAGCGCGACCCCCATCCGGTTCGCTTCCTTCAGCAAGCCGGCGAGCATCCCCGCGAACGCGAGCAAGCTCATCTGGTAGATCGCATTCACGTCGGCCAGACTCAGGATGAGGCCCGTAATCACCCCGACCGACGCTCCGAGCGGAGCTCCCCCCACAATCGCGAACAGCAGGATCAGGTAGCGCGACATCACGTGCTCGAGCGACACGTCTTGCACCATCCACCCGACCATCCCGGTCATGACCGAAGCGAGTAATATAATGAGACAAATGATTTCTTCATTTTTGAGGCTGTAATTTTTGCGGGTCAGGGTGAACACCGGAATCGCTTGCGTGAAGACGAGCGTAAGGACGAAGCTGAGTCCCGCCTCTACCGCGGTAAGCATAAGCGTGTACCAGGTGAGCTCCGTATCGACCATATAGCCGAAGAGCTGCACGGTAAACGCCGAGATGAAGACGAGGAACGGGGCGTACGACACTTCCGAGTGCTCGTATTTCTCCAGCCCCTTCTGCAAGAGCAGGAAGACGATCATCTCGGTGACGATATAGCCGGTCTTGATCTCGACGGAGAACAAGCTACCGGCGACAAGGGCAAGTGCCACCCAGCGGATCAAGTCTTTCCGGGCAAAATAGACAACCGCGAAGTAGGCGATTGCAAAGGGAGTGAGCTGCTGCAGGATCATCGCCTTGCCCAAGAGAAACGCCATGGCGAGAAGCAGGATGGCCCACTTCTTGGCCACAAGCGATTGAACGAGCCGATTCTCCGCCAGCGCTTGCTTCGTGCCATTCTTCATCCGCATCGCGGTTCCTGCCAAGGGGGTGGAAGCCGGGTTGAACAAATTCCACTTCTGCATATCGGGAACACTCCTTCATCGGTTTTCGGTGTGTTCCCTATTATAGGGGGAGTCTAGCATAAAGTTTGTCAGAATCAGGAGCTAGAGTAGAAGAATTTTCCGACAAAAACCATTGCGTCGTAAAAAGGGGCGCGAGCCCTTATCGGGAAAGGAAGGGGGAGGATCGTCTCGTAAGACGTGTCAGGCTCGTACCGCCCTAATTCGTCTAGCAAGCTGCTAAACCGCCGTCCAATTCTAGCAGAAATTAGAAGATCCCTGTCGATTGAACAAGCCTCAGGAAGGATACGACAAATAAAATAAGCCCGCTCTGCCTTTCGACTTCGAACTATCGGTTTTTCCTCCAAAAACGAACCAGCAAATAAGGGGCGATGCAACCGGCCAAAAGCAGCACCTCCTGGGCGGACCGGAGGAATCCGGGCTCTGCATCGATACCAATTTGCGGTAAAAGGCTGTTTAGATGGGTAAACAGGAACCCGAGGGCCACGAGGAAAATAAAATCCGCTGCTAACAGCAGCACAGGAACAACTTTTTTATGCCCCCTTTGCAAAACGGCCATATTCCATAACAGCGATGTTGCTTCCAAAGCCAATACACTAAGCGCCACGCCTTCATAACCAAATCCCGGAATAGCCGTAAAAACGTAGGCCACAATGGCCGAGACGATGAGGCCAAGCAGCAACCCGACAAGCGGCGCTTTTTTTTGATCGCTCGCCCAAAGGATTGTGGTTGTCAATTCGCGCATCCCGGCTAGCAAGGGGGAGAGAGCAATTAAGCGAATCGGATCGGCAATCGCTTCATTCCCAAAAATAAGCTTGGAAAGCTCATCCGCTTGAAAAAACAGGATCATCATGACCCCGATCCCCCATAGCCATCCAATTTCCAGAGACATACGAGAGCGTCTAACAAAATCGTTCTTATTGGGGTTCTGCCAATCTCTGGATAATTTCGCGGCGATCGTATAGGAGATGGCGGCCGTTAAGATTGTGGGCAAATAGACAATTGTAGAGGCCATGCCGTTCATTTCCCCGAAAATCGAGATCGCTTTCGATTGGCTGAGGCCGGATTCTTGCAGCCGATTCGGGATGATTAACGCATCTAAAAAATCGGATGTCGGCACAATGATACGCGTTAACGTAATGGCAAAGGACGTTTTAAAAAAGAATAAGAGCCCCGATCCCAAAAATAGGCGACGCAACGTTTCCTTATACTTCCTGTCATCGGTTCGCATGAAAGAGTCTTTACGGTACAGGATGAGCCAAAGAAACCATAAGGCCATGCAAGCGCCTGTAACCGCACCGAAGACAGCGCCTCCGGCCGCTGCGTAAACGCCATGGTCCACCCATAAAACGACAAGCAAAAGCATCGTACCGACCCGAACCGTTTGTTCAAGGAGCTCGGAAGCCGCGATGTACCCATGAAATTCGCGGCCTTGCAGATATCCGCGAAATAGGTGAAGCACGGGAACAATGAACAAAGCCGGCGCCACGCAGCGGATTGAAAACGCCAGACGGCCATCTCCGAGCAAATGGGCCGCAGAGGGGGCAAGTGCATAAAAAACCAAAGCAAGTATCGCTCCGAACACCGTAAGAGGGAGAATTAAGCCTTTTAAAAAGTGCCAGCCCCGCTCCTTGTCTTTGGCCGTCATTAAGGCTAACGATGTAGGGATACCGCCGGTGAGCATAGTAAGCGCAAATCCGTAAATCGAATACACGATTTGGTAAATCCCGGTCCCTTCCGATCCGAGTATCCGAAACAAAGGAATGCGCGCGGCGATTCCGATCAATTTCACAAGAAAAATAGCGCCTGTCCGAAGCGCCGTTTGTTTGAGGAAGGGAGGAAGTCTCATGTGTTCACCCCAAATAAAGCTCGTCCTATATGGATTGTATGAACGAGTTTATCCGGATAGACTTCCCGGTACCTTCCGATTAATCATTAATATGAATGAGCAGATATTTGGTCTTATCATCCCACCCGAGGTCGAACGGCACGCGATACCGGTCTACGGTATGAGAGTTGACCAACGGGTACCCGCCCGCATCATGACCGACGATGACCGAAAAATGATCGACGTCTCCGTGAAGAATATACCCGATCACATCGCCCGGCTGCAATTTCGCTATCGCGCCATCCGGGAATTTGTCGCTGGATTGGGTAATTTCGCCGAAAGTACCTTTTGCAACCTGCCGCCCATATCCGGAATACAGCAGGAAACGTCCGAATGCATCCGTCTGCACCCATGCGCGGCTCCCAGCTCCCGAGTACCTCCATGTGCCGGTCATCTTTAACCCGCCGCCTTCCTTGGGATCACCAAGCACCTGAGATACATAATTGGTGCAGTCTCCGCCAAGCGACGTATAGTCCGTGTACTTCTGGTTGTACCGGTTGTTATTCCCCGCTCCCCAGGCCAAACCCGCGTATTTGTTGGCATATTCCAATGCGCGTTCGCGATTGTATCGGGTTCCCTTATTCGGGGCTTGTTCGGGCCTGCTGACGACAGGATGAGGAAACCCTTGAGGTGAATCCGGAATTAGATCCGGGTTCTCTTCCAGCGGGTCCAAATACCATTCACGCAGCACCTTCCACACCCCGTCCATTTTTTTTACGGTCAGAGCATGTCGTGTACCGACTCCGAACGTTTGTGGCGGCAGATCGGTCGCTTTGTAGGCATATGTGATTTGGGTTGACTGAACTAACGCCAATTTCGCCGTATCCCCCTCCCTTTTGAAACGGGTGATTCGGATTCCGGGTTCCGCCGCTATAAAACGGATGCCGCGCTTTTCCGCCCACAAACTGGTGTACTTCATGCGCCTCATTTCCATCTGAAAGGCGTAGCGGCTTCCGGTTTGCGTTTCGATGTAGTATTTGTCGATGGTTTCCGGACGCTGATTGAGCAGAAATTCGTTGCGATCCTTGAACAGCTGGGTTAAGAAGGCGGCAACTTCCTCTTTGTCCTGATCCTGCTGTGCCGATAAGGCAGACGTACCAGCCGGTGCCATTCCGACTAGAAGCGCGAGTGCGATGATTACAATAAGACGCAAAGCGGCATCCTCCTTTTCATACACCGTATTATATAATGGTTAATTCCCGGCATACTTATACGATGATGCCCACCCGAATATGATATGGCGCTTCGTGGCATATTACTCCCGATTCCAAGCCTATAAGAATGGAGCTATTGAGATTAATGAAACGTTATCCAATCCTGTTGATCCTATTGACCGCCTTCATGCTGCTCCTCCCTTCGATGGCGGAGGCAGCCGGCAGCGCGGATCATCCGTATCACTTCGGGTTTAAAAAGAGCAAGAACGGGCAGCTTCCTTCCATTAACGAGGAAGGCTTTAAGGACATCGTGCGGAAGCACGACGCCATTTTTCTTGGGGATACGAGCAAAAAGGAACTGTATTTAACGTTCGACAACGGATATGAAAACGGGTATACCGTTAAAATCTTGGATGTCCTTAAGGAGAAGCAGGTACCGGCGGTTTTTTTCATTACCGGACATTATGTGAAAGATCAGCCGGAGTTAGTGAAGCGAATGGTAAGCGAAGGGCACCTGATCGGCAATCATTCATGGAGCCATCCGGATATGACCCAAATTTCAAATGAGAAAATGAAGGAAGAATTGGATAAGGTACGCGAAGCCGTCGTGCAATTAACGGATCAAAAGGAGATGCGGTACTTGCGCCCGCCAAGAGGGATATTCAGCGATCGGATGCTGGCGGCCAGCAAGGAGCTGGGGTATACGAACGTGTTCTGGTCCATCGCTTATAAAGATTGGGAAGTGAACGACCAACGCGGTGGGAACTATGCCTATGAGAAGGTCGTGTCTCAGCTCCATCCCGGGGCGGTCATCTTGCTGCACACGATTTCCAAAGATAACGCGGACGCCTTGAGCCGGATCATCGACAATGCCCGAAGTCAAGGGTATGAATTCAAGGGCTTGGATCAACTGACCACTAGGAAATATGAATGAAGAAAAACCGCCTTGCAGAAACAGTTCTGCAAGGCGGTTCTTGCTTCCAGATAACGATAGCGGCGGAGGGGCTCGAACCCCCGACCTTACGGGTATGAACCGAACGCTCTAGCCAGCTGAGCTACGCCGCCATATCCATACGACAGTATAAACGATGCGGGATTGGGTTGTCAACAAAGCCGACAGTGTTAAAAACCGCATCAAGCGGCGAAACCAGCTCGATGCGGATTATGAACAGGCTTATTCGCTTAGGCGAGTTAGACGCGCCGTGCGCCTCTTCCGCCCCGCTTGCCTTCCGTGTTCTTCTTCAGGGACGAAATCTTCTCTTCGCTGTCCTTCAGGAAACGCGACATCTTGTCTTCGAACGACATCTTATTCACAGGAGGTTTGCCTGGGCGGCCACCACGATCGAAACGGCCGGCTCCACCACGGTCATCGCCTCGATCCCGGTTGAAGGGTCTTTCCGGACGCGGAGGTCGCTGTTCCCCGGGGGGCTTATCGACCGCTTGCTTGATCGACAGTCCGATCTTGCCGTCCTTGTCCACATTAATGACCTTCACCAACACTTTGTCCTCAAGCTTCAGATGATCATTCACATCTTTGACATAGTTGTCGGCAATTTCGGAAATGTGAACGAGTCCGGTGACTCCTTCCGACAGTTCGACGAATGCACCAAAATGTGTGATGCCTGTCACCTTGCCTTCTAATTTGGTGCCCACTTCAATTGCCATAGAATGAAACGTTCCTCCCTAAGAATTGTTAAGAGTGGTTCTCTTGATCTAGCTTACGCAGCGGGAGCAGATCTTGCGCATCCGTCGGACAAAATGGTCGTATCCCCAGCGCTAACCGAAAAGAGCAGCTATGCAGATTATACAAGATCGCTAAAATCAGGTCAATACGCGCTGCAAAGCCTCCGGGAGGTTACGACTTCGGCGTGTAGAACAACGTTTCGCCTGGCTTCGTATAGTGATATTCCTTACGAATCTTCTGCAGGATGTACTCCGGATCGTTCAGCCGTTCGACTTCCTTCTTGTAGTCGGCGTTCAGCTTCTTAGTCTCCGTAAGCTTCGTATCCAATTCGCTCGCTTGAGCGGACTTGGCGTCGAGCCGGGCTTGCTGGTTCCAGGCGATCACGCCGGCCCAGGCCAGGAAACCGAACAAAGTGATCAGTAAGAGCCGCACCCGACGACGGGAGCCTTTATGCGGTTGTTCGAGCTTCGTGTCCGTTGCAGGTTGACGCATATCGAAAAGGGACCTCCTAAACGCGTTCTGTAAGTGCGGGAGCCGGGCAAGGAGATAGGCCAGTCATGGCTTCCTGCCGAACAACCGCTTCCATAGCTTGGCCAGCTTGCGCCCAGGCTGGAGGAGCCAGGACGGCTTCAACCACGAGGGGAACTTCAACAGAGGCCGGAACAAGCCGAACAGTTTACGGAATAGAACCCAGAATGGGTACAGTAATTGTAACACAATTTTATAGAGGAAAACAGCAACCGCAATCAAAAATCCGAAAATTACAACAACAAGCCTATAAAGCAGGACAATCGGCTTAATGACCGTCCATTGGAATGTACGGATCGACAATCGAACGAACTGCTTGACCAAGTTGATGCAAAACAAAACGATCCGGACCATTATGGCGCTGAACAGCCGGTAATACAGCCAGCCGCCCGCCAAGAGGCCGATAAAGACGTAGATGCGGACTTGTCCGGAATTGCTGGCGTATAAACCGCGGAAGACGAGAAGGGTCGACAAAATCCAATACACGATGTCGAGGAGCGGTATCATCCAGCGAGGGACACGCAACTGGCTTGACAGCACGCGGTACACGTCGAAGATGGCACCCATGCCCGCTCCGATGGCGATCATCGTCAACAGCGTAATGAATTGCGTCTCGAGCGTCACTTGAACAGCTTACCTAGAAAGCCCTTCGTTTTCTCGTGGGTATTCGAGTCCAGGTAGGTTAGGCCGTTCACCAGTCCCTCAATCGCGACCAACCCTTGCTCCAGGCTCAAATTCTTAATGTGAAGATTTTGTCCCTTCACCGCGAGGAAGCCGCATTCCGTCTCCAGCAGGAACTCTTCGCTGTCGAAGCTCTCCACGTTCAGAACGCCCGAAATCTCCAGCAGCTTCCGGTTCAGCATCTTCACCTCTTGCCGCTTCACTTTCCCATGGTCATTCATCATAGCCTGTACCCCTCCTCTTACCACTAACGTATGGAGGGCTGTCTACTTTTAGAACCGATTATGTTTTCTGGGTCCCGCAAACTACTAGGAATAGGCTGCGAGGGCTAGCATTACTTTGTGGGGATAAAGAAAAGAGGCGCTATCGCTATGGATAGGCCTCTTTTCTGTGACCGGTTCAGTCGGACGCATTCGATTCCTCGCGAAGCACCGTGTACATCTCGGCCGCTTCGTCCTTGCGAGTCGTCTCCACGATTCGATCCACGCGTACGGTGACCCGCTTCTGCCCGAATTGAATCATGAGCTCGTCCCCGACTTTGATCGTCGTGCTCGCTTTCGCTTCCCGTCCGTTCACCCAGATTCGACCTTGGTCGGACACGTCCTTCGCGACGGTGCGGCGTTTGATCAATCGGGAGACTTTCAGGAATTTGTCGAGACGCATTATTTTACCGCTTCTTTAAGCTTGTTGCCGGCTTTGAACGCAGGCACCTTCGAAGAAGGGATTTTGATTTCTTGGCCGGTTTGCGGGTTGCGGCCCGTACGGCCGGAACGCGTGCGAGTCTCGAACGTGCCGAAACCGATCAGTTGAACTTTGTCGCCCGAGGACAGTGCGTCCGTTACTTCACCCAGGAAGCTGTTCAGTACCGATTCTACGTCCTTTTTGGACAATCCGCTTTTTGTAGCGATGTTGTTTACCAAATCTGTTTTGTTCATTAGTAAATTCCTCCTAAAAGAATTAGCGCTAACGCTTTGGTTTGCCTGCACAAGTAGTATGTATTCTGTATGGGTGGGAAAAATCCTTCTAAGAATGCGTAGATTTCGAAAGTTTTTTTGCTTCTTGCCATAAAACTTCCATCTCTTCCAGGTTGGATTGTTCCAAATTCTTCCCCTGAGCGCTTAATTGCTCCTCGATATAGGAAAATCTTTGCACAAATTTGCGGTTCGTGGACGCAAGCGCCTCCTCCGGATCCACCTTCAGGAATCGAGACAAGTTGACGACAGCGAACAGCAAATCTCCCAACTCGTCCGTCTGCTCCTCAGCCGAGGCTTGACGCAGCTCGAGAAGCTCCTCCTCGATCTTCGCGTACACGTCCTCCGCCTCTTTCCAGTCGAAGCCGACTTGCGCCGCCTTCTTCTGCAGCTTGTACGCCTTCATGAGACCCGGCAAATCTCGAGGCACCCCCGCCAGCGCTGACTGCCGCCCGGTGTCGATCCCCTTCGCCCGCTTTTCCTCGAGCTTCATGGCGTTCCAGTGTTTCAGCGCTTCCTCGGCGTCTTGGGCGGCGCGTTCCCCGAAGACGTGCGGATGGCGGCGGATGAGCTTGTCATGCAGCTCCTCCAGCACGTCGTACACGTCGAACGCGCCCGCCTCGGCTTCCATCTGGGCGTGGAGAAGAATTTGGAGCAGCAGGTCGCCGAGCTCCTCGCACATGGCGTCCGGGTCGTCGTCATCGATCGTCTCGAGCACTTCGTACGTTTCTTCGATCAAGTTCTTGCGGATGCTCGCGTGCGTCTGCTCCCGGTCCCACGGACACCCTTCCGGACTGCGGAGAATCTCCACAATCTCGTGCAGCCGGTCGAACGAGCGCTTCCGCATCTCGTCGTCCTCGCTCCGGTGCACCCAGATGAGCGACAAATTCCCGTACCCTTCCAGCCGGTCCAGCTCATACAGCGGCACCCGTTCGATCCGCTCCCGGCCTTGCACGCCGAGCTGGTGCCCCACAACCACCTCGTAGTCGTCCGGGTACGTGTCCATTAGATACAGCTTGACCTCGGACGCTGTGAACGTATCGTACACTTGTCCGATAAGCGTGTGCAGGCGCGGCTGGGGCTTGTGCGCTTCCAGACTGGTCGCGTCGAGCAGCACGAAGCCGTCGATGGGGTCGAAGCCGAGACGCGTGAACGCCTGATCGAGGAAGCTCTCGCCGCCCACAATCGTCAGCTCGATCCCGCCGTGGGGACAAGCCTCGCGCAGCAGCTGCGTCGTCGCCTCTGCGACCATCGGGTGGCCCGGGACCGCATAGACGATCTCGCCGCCCGTCTCCGCCGCCTCCTGCAGCAGGTGCACCGCGATAGTCTCGTACACCTCCGAGAACGAAGCCTGCGCTTCATAGAGCGCGTCAAACGTGCGGTAGGCGATGCCCTCCTGGTCGAGCCAAGCGGTGACGGGATGATCCGCCGTGCGCAAATAGACGGTCCGGGCGGCCTTCAGCCGCTTCCAGACCCCCAGGGTCAGTTGATTCTCGTCTCCGGAGCCGAGTCCGACGACTACTATGGAGCCGTTCATCGAGATCGCTTCCTCTCTTCGATAGGTATGAGGCGCAGCCGGGCGGCCAGCCGTGCCAGCTTCGGCCCGACCTCGGGCAGGGCCGCGAGCTCTGCGGCCGAGATCGCGCGGACGCGGAACAACGCGGCCGCATAGAGCAGGCCGCCTCCCGCTACGGCGCTGAGCGCCACGACGGTCTGCGCCGCCCGCTCCGGCGGCGCGACCGGCAGGGCGTGCAGCGCCAGCGCTGCGGCGGCGAGCCAGAGCGCGAGGCCGGCGGCCATGATCGCGGCGGCGAGCACGGGCCGCGCGACGGCGCCGGCAGCGCTGACGCCGGCAGGCTCGGCGGCACGCGCTGCGGCAGCGGCTGGCGGGCGCGCGGGCCGCTCGAGCGCGGCTGGGCCGAGCAAGCGGCGCAGCCGCAGGCAGCTGAGCGCGGCCGCCGTCGCGTAGGCCGCCACCGCCGCAACCGCGGCGCCATGAATGCCCCAGCGGGGCATGAGCAGCAGGTTGAGGCCGATCTTGACGCCGGCGGCGGCGAGCAAGTAGTAGGCCGGGGCGCGCTCCGCCCCGAGCCCCTGCAGCAGCGTGCCGGCAACGATCTGCACGACGGCGAACGCCGCGGTCGCGCCCAGGATCGCCATGACGCCGGCGCCTTCGCTTGCGCCGTACAGCATGAGGTCGAGCGGCCGCGCCAGCACGGCCAAGCCGACCGAAGCCGCGAGGCCGACGAGCCAGCCGAAGCGCAGGAACACGCCCGCCATGCGCCGGATGGCCGTGTTGTCGCCGCACTGCCTGGCCGCGGTCAACGCGGGGATGAGCGCGACCGACATCGACGTCACGATCATCGAGACGAGCTGCACGAGCGGCAGCCCATGGTTGTACAGGCCGAAGGCCGCCATCGCGGCGGCTTCGTCCAAGCCCCCTCCGTGCTGCAGCAGCCGCGGCATCGTGAAGGTGTCTACGAGCGTGAGCAGCGGCAGCACGACGGCGCCGAGGCACACCGGCAGCGCATACGCCACGAACCGCCGCAGCAGCGCCGCGGTCGGTTCGGGCTCGCGCTTGCGGGCGCCGTCGCCCGGCGCCTCCGCCGCGAGTGCGCGGCCGGCGGCCACATGGCGGGCGCGGTGCGCCCGCCAGAACCCGAGCGCCGCTAGCAGCGCGGCGCCCGCCCCCGCCGTCGAGCCGAAGGTCGCGCCGGCGGCAATGGTCGCGTCGGACGCCCCGCGGCCGACGAGCACGAGCAGCAGCGTGAGCATCACGCCCACGCGCACGACCTGCTCGGCCACCTGGGACACCGCGGTGGGCACCATGTCGTGCAGCCCTTGGAAATACCCGCGCAACCCAGCCGTCACGGGCATAACCAAGAGCGCGAACGAAATGCTGCGGATCGCCGGTGCCGTGTCGGCGCCCCCGATCCAACCGGCGATCGTCTCGGCCCCGCCGTACAGCAGCCCGAACCCTAAGAGGCCCGTCCCGGCCATCAGTGCGTTCGTCAGCTTCAAGAGACGACGGGCTTCCAAGGGCCGTCCCTCCGCCACGGCCTCGGAAACGAATTTCGATACCGCGATCGGGATACCCGCTGTCGCCAGCACGAGCAGGAACGTATAAAGCGGATACACCGCATTATAAATGCCGAATACGGCGTCGCCCGCTAAGTTCTGCAGCGGAATTTTCTGAATCGTGCCGAGCACCTTGGAGATGACGGCGGCCAGACCCAGAATGGCGGCGCCTTGCCACAGCCGACCGGCCGGTTTAGGGATAGAGCGGCTCCGGTCGTTCACGATCTTGGCCTCCTCAGCGGTTGTACTGACGTCCCATCATGCATACTTGCTTATTATAAGCGCTTGGCTTCGACGGACGCAAACCCACCCCGCCCAACAAAAAAAGCTTCCCGGCGAAGAACGATCTCTCCTCCCGCGAAAGCTTTTCTGCGCACCCTTACTGCTCCATCTGTTTGGCCAGAAACCCCGCAGCCGTCTCGGCCATCTTCAGCTCCATCTGCCCCATCTTGACCGACTCGTCCTTCGACAGCAGGATGACCGCGCCGATCGGGTCACCGCCCGCTACGATAGGGGCGATAACGAAAGAGCTGTAGGTCTCGCTCAGATCCTTCGCCAGATCGTATTGCCCGCCGTTCGTCTCCAGCGTCGACCGGCGATTCTCCATACAAGTCTCGACGGCTTGGCCGATTTGCTTCTCCATGTAATCCTTCTTCGATCCTCCGGCGACCGCGATGAACGTGTCCCGGTCCGAGATGATCGTCACATGGTTCGTGCTTTCGTACAGCGACTCCGCATACTCCTTGGCGAAATCGCCCAGCTCTCCGATCGGAGAGTACTTCTTCAGGATGACCTCGCCGTCCCGGTCCACGAATATTTCGAGCGGGTCTCCTTCGCGAATGCGCAACGTGCGGCGAATTTCCTTGGGAATGACCACCCTGCCTAAATCATCAATCCGACGTACGATTCCAGTAGCTTTCATATCTCGATCGTGCCTCTCTTTCCAAAGATGTTGGATATGACGGTTGGTTTTTATCGAAACTGGAGTTGACTTTGTTGTCTGCCCATAGTATGTTTCTGCTCCCAATTTCTTATACATTCCCGAAGGCCCCGGACAACTCCGAACGAACAACAACAGACCCTGCTATTATAGCAGGGTCTGCGGAGAGAACCAAACGGATTACTTCGCCGGTGTCGGCGTGGAGGCCGGTGTCCCCGTAGCCGTAGGGGTCGCCGTCGCGGCAGGCGTCGCCGAAGGCGCCACGGAGGCCGCCGGCGTAGGTGTAGCCGTGGCCAGGCCGGTAATCTTAATGTCGTAGGTCGGCAAGTCCTTGTCCATGAAGTTCGTAATGACGGTCTCGGCGAGCTCCGACTTGATGTCGGCCTTCGTCTCGTCGAGCGTCTTGGTCTTGCGCGATTCGACCTTCATGACGTGGTAGCCGTATTCGGTCTCGATCGGTTCGCTGATTTGGTTCAGCGGCAAGGTCAGGGCCGCGTTCTTGAAGTTCTCGACCCATTGGTTCGGATCGGCGTCGGCGTATTGCCCGCCGTTGTCCTTGGACCCGCCGTCGTCGGAATATTCCTTCGCGAGCGCCGCGAAGTCGCCTCCCGCCTTAAGCTTGTCCTTCACTTCATTGGCACGCTTCAGCGCTTCATCCTTCGTGCGCAGATCTTTGCCGGACTCATCCTGCAGCATGACGAGAACGTGGCGGACCGTCACGACGTCCAGCGCCTTGGCCGCCAGCTTTTCATCATAGTTGGTTTTCACTTGATCGTCGGTCACTTGCTTCTCGGCCGAGCCCAGGACGACCATGCTCATTTTCACGTAGTCCTTCAGATCGTCCTGCGTGATGGCATATTCCTTGAGCTGGGTGGTCAAGGCGTCCTTACCCTGTTGATTGAAGTAATCCGTAATCTGCTTCATCTGTTCCGTGGTCTTCGTGTCGGCATCCTTCTTCGTCGCGTCGTCGGCCTTGTTCGAGAGCAGACGGAAAGCGATCAGCTGGTTCATCATATGCTCTTGGAACGCGGGATCCGCTTCGTATTGGGCATACATCGGGTAGAAGAACTTCGTGGCGCCGACATATTTGTCGAACTCGCCTCTCGTTACTTTCCCCCCGTCCTTATACGTGGCTACTACGGAGCCGGTTTCTTTGGAGCCGTCTTTCTTGCCGCATCCGCTTAAGACCGTCATCGTCAGGACAACTGCAATTAAGCCGAGCATCAGTCTGCGTGTCAATTTGCTATTGGTTTGCAACATCTTGCAACTCCCCTTTCGATTTGATGGCCTCTTTATATTGCTCCAAAAACCGCTCCACGAGTTCCACAGATTGGACTCCGTTCAAGTTTCGGCATTTGACCTGGATGAGAATCTGGGCGCCTGCGATCAGCTTGATACGGCCTTCGAATTGAGTGGACAGCGAATGCAGCTTTTGGCCGTTCAGCTTGCCGTTCTCCCGTGGATCGATCTTGAGGTGGATATCCTCTCCTTTTTGCACAATCGATTCGATGGCGTACTGCGCTCCATACACCTTGAGTCTCGCTACGGTCAACAGATTCAATACCGCCGTAGGCAAATCGCCGAACCGGTCTTCAATCTCCTCGTGCAAATCGGCGGCTTCCTGTAAGGTACGGATATTGGCCACTTTCTTGTACAACTCGATCTTCTGCATACTATCATAAATATAGTCGGAAGGTAAGTAGGCGTCGATCGCCAAATCGAGCTGCGTGCTGACCGGCTTCGCCTGTTCCACTTTCGTGCCGGACATTTCGGCCTTGCGCTTGGCGATTTCTTCCCCCAACATTTGGGAGTACAAATCGAAGCCGACGGAGGCGATAAACCCGTGCTGCTCCGCGCCGAGCAAATTGCCGGCTCCCCGAATGGCCAAGTCCCTCATCGCAATTTTAAACCCCGAGCCTAGTTCTGTAAACTCTTTTATTGCCTGGAGCCGCTTCTCCGCCACCTCGGTGAGCACTTTATCGCGCTGATACGTGAAATAGGCATAAGCGATCCGATTCGAGCGCCCTACCCGCCCTCGGAGCTGATAGAGCTGGGACAGCCCCATCTTGTCGGCATCGTGCACGATTAGCGTATTGACGTTCGGGATGTCGACCCCGGTCTCGATAATGCTCGTGCTGACCAGCACGTCGTATTCGCCGTCGAGGAAGTCGAGAATGGTGCGCTCGAGCTCCTGCTCGGACATCTGCCCATGGGCCACGCCGACCTTAGCGTCCGGGACGAGCATCGAGATTTGCTCGGCCATCTGGTTAATCCCCTGCACCCGATTGTACAGATAGTACACCTGGCCTTCGCGCGCCAGCTCCCGCTCGATCGCCTCCCGGGTGAGCGCATTGCTGTGCTCGACGACGTACGTCTGCACCGGGAACCGGTTCTCCGGCGGCGTCTCGATGACGGACAAGTCCCGCACCCCGAGCATGGACATGTGCAGCGTCCGCGGAATCGGGGTCGCCGTCAGCGTGAGCACGTCCACGTTCATCTTCAGCCGCTTCAGCTTCTCCTTGTGCGACACGCCGAACCGCTGCTCCTCGTCGACGATGAGCAGGCCCAAGTCCTTGAACGTAATGTCGGAGGAGAGCAGCCGGTGCGTCCCGATCACGACGTCGACCGTTCCGGCCTTGATGCCCTTGATCGTATCGTTCTGCTCCTTCTTGGAGCGGAATCGGCTGAGGACCTGGATCTGGAACGGGTAGCCGGAAAACCGCTCTCGGAACGTCTCGTAATGCTGCTGCGCGAGAATCGTCGTCGGCACGAGTACCGCTACCTGCTTGCCGTCGATCGCCGCCTTGAACGCCGCACGGATCGCCACCTCGGTCTTGCCGTAGCCGACGTCGCCGCACAAGAGCCGGTCCATCGGCTGAGGCTCCTCCATATCCTTCTTGATCTCCTCGATCGCCCGCAGCTGGTCGGTCGTCTCTTCGTACGGGAACATGCCCTCGAATTCGTGCTGGTATGGTGAGTCTTTGTTGAACGCGTACCCGGACGTCATCTGCCGTTCCGCATACAACTTGATCAGATCGTCCGCGATGTCCTGCACCGTGCTGCGGACCTTGTTCTTCACCTTCGTCCAATCCGCGCCGCCCAGCTTGTAGACCTTCGGCTCCTTGTCCTCCGAGCCTACGTACTTCTGGATCAGATCGATCTGCTCGATCGGCACGGACAGCTTGTCGCCGCCCGCATACAGGATGTGCATGTAGTCTTTGTGCAGTCCATTGATCTCGAGCGTCCCGATGCCCATATATTTGCCGATGCCGTGATTGACGTGAACGACGTAGTCGCCCACCTTCAGCTCGCTGTAGCTCTTGATCCGCTCGGCGTTGTCGAGCTTCTTGTCGACCTTGCGCACCTTGCGGTTTTTCTGCGTGAACATCTCGCCTTCCGTTACGACGACGAGGCGGACGGACGGCAGCTCGAAGCCGAGCTGCAAATTGCCGTTCACGAGCAGCGGCTCTTCGATGTCGTAGTCGTGCAGCACCCGGCGCATCCGCTCGATCCGGTCTTCGCCGTTCGCGAGCAGGATGACCTTAGTACCGGTCTTCTTCCACCGCTCCATCTCCGCCTTCAGCACGTGCATCTGGCCATGGAAGTTCTGCATGCCGCGACACATGAAGTTGACGATATTTTGCGGCTGGGTCTGCGGCACTTGGCGGAGGAACAAGCTCATGTACAGCGTCGGGAAGGCGGTCCGGTGCAGCAGGGACTCGTAAGTCTTCGACAATACGAAGCCGGGCAGAGTCTTGCCCTCCTGGAGGAGGCTCGTCGTCCACTCCGCCTCGTCCCGGTCCAGCTGCTTGGCCGTTTCCTGCAGCCGCGCCGGCTCGTCGATGATCAGCACCGTTTCCTTGCCGATGTAGTTCATGAGCGTATGCCGCTCGGGATACAGCAGGGAGACGTACTTGTAGATCCCTTGAAAATGCTGGCCCTCCCGCAGCAGCTCGATATCGTGCTGGATTTCGGATCGGAGCCGGTCCCGGACCGTGCGGTCGGACATTTTGGCCAGCTGCTCCTGCAGCAGCTCGGATGCATGCTGCGCCGCATTCTGCAAGCGCTTACTATCCGCGATGATCTCCTTGCACGGCGAGATGTCTATGTGCTCATATTTGTCGATCGAGCGCTGATCGGCCACGTCGAAGCTGCGGATCGAGTCGACCTCTACATCGAACAGCTCGATCCGGTAAGGCGTCTCGGACGTTAAGGGGAATACGTCCAGAATGCCGCCGCGCACGCTCATCTGTCCCTTGGCGTCGACACGGTCCACCCGTTCGTAGCCAAGGCTGACGAGACGGAGCAACAGCCGCTCCAGCTCGACGGTATCGCCTACGCGGAGCGTGAGCCGGCCCTCCTCGAACACGCTGGCCGGCGGAATCAGCCTCCGCACCCCTGCGAATGGCGTGACCAGCACGCCTCGGAAGCCGTTCGCCAGCCGCATCAGAGCGTCGATCCGCTGCGCCGACGTCTCGGGGCTCGCAACCGCCGCTTCCGTGACGAGCAGCTCGCCCGCCGGGTACAGGATCACCTGGTCCGGGGGCAAGCATTCTAGCAGGTCCTCCGTAATTTTTTGCGCGGAGAACATGTTGTGCGTCACGACGAAGAGCGGCTGCTCCAGCTGGCCGGCCAGCGCCGCGATCATCACTTGCCGCGAGGAGCCGGTCAGTCCGGAGATGAGCTGCTCCCGCATGCCGGACTTGATGCCGGCTACGATCGTTTGAAAATCCATATCTTCGGAGAAGCTCCGAACAATTGTTTGCATAATGCCGCTCCTCTCTTCACCCCACAAAGGGACGAAACGCCTTCGAAGCCTATTCCTGTTCCTATGCGGAAACCCCGAACTTCTTATGTCCATAAGACCACCAAAAAGAAGACCTAGGCGGGCCTGCCAAGGTCTTGTTCACCGATACTAGCACACAAGAACCGCTACTGCAGCGGACTGGTTATGAGATTCAGCTCGGGATTGCGTTCGAGCGCTTGCGCGCAATAGTCGCAAGTCAGCTTTACGGTTATATCGCCGTTGCCGGTATTATAAGTAATTATATCGCTGCGCTCCTCGGGGGTCAAGAAATGGAACCCCAGCTGGTATTCGCTCACTTCCCGGCCCCCGATGCTCCCCATCGAAGCCCCGCAGTGCCGGCATACATAATTGACGTTCATGTTCATCTCCCATCCCTTCCTAGACTACCCTTGGGCCGTGTTACGACCCTGTGATTCTGTTTCTAGTATGGACGGGAATCGGCCGTTTTAGCCTTCTCGGCCCCTTTATTTGTTGAACTTGGCCATCGTGCGTTCGAACGTATTCTCCAGCCTGTATTCCATCGCTTCCAGCGTTGTCGCTAGAATGCCGGGCAGCTCTTTCTCCTCTTCCTTGCGAAAATCGGCCAGCACGTAATTGGCTATATCGAAGCCGGGTTGGGGTCTCGAGATGCCGACCCGAATGCGGTCGAACGTCTGGGTCCCGGTATGCTGGATGATCGACTTGATGCCGTTATGCCCGCCTGGGCTGCCCTGATAGCGAAGGCGAATTTGCCCGAAGGGCGTGTCCAGGTCGTCATAGACGATGAGCCCGTCTTCCAAGCTCGCTTTATAGAAGTCCAGGAACGCGCGGACGGATTCGCCGGACAAATTCATGTACGTCATCGGCTTGATCAAAAATACCTTTTGCCCCTTTACATGCCCTTCGCCCACAACCGCCTTGAACTTGGCCTGCGGGGTCATCGAGATGCCCCAAGCTTTCGCCGCCTCATCGATCGCCATGAAGCCTATGTTATGCCGGGTCTTCGCGTATTGCGTGCCGGGGTTGCCTAATCCTACGATCCACTTCATCGAAATATTTCCTCCAAAACGTATGAGTGCGTGCAACAAAACGGAACGCTGCATTGTCATAGCTAATATCTTAGGGGTAAGTGTAGGTGAACGTATGCGTATGTATACCAACGGTCAAATCATTACTGACGACCGCCATTTTCAAGACCATATCGAGCACGGAGTTCCCATTCAGGTGTACTTGGACGACCTCCACAAGGATATCGGCATCGTGGAACGGTATACGCAAACCTTCATCAAAATCAATCAGACTTACTATCACCGGGAGTGCTTCACGTTCATCTCCAGACCCGGTTACTAATTTCTACCCCACAAAGTGAAGATGGCCTTCGCAGTGAATTCCTAGTACTTTGCGGGGACCCCGGGTTTATTTCTACCCCACAAAGTGAAGATGGCCTTCGAAGTCTAGTCCTAGTACTTTGGTGGGACCCCGGATTTTTCATCAGGTTTAACTCTGATTGTACGGCAAAAGGGTTACGATTCCAAGCGGATCGTAACCCTTCTTTGTCGCCCATCCGATCAGGTAGTCTCCGCCGCTTCCGGCAAACCCGCCTCGGCCCGGCCTTCTCCGGCCGTCTCTTCCTCGTCGTCCTGACGGTCGTCTCCCGCCTTCTGCGGGATGAGGATCGTCACGATGACCGCGTGCGGATCCGTCTTCAGCTCGACGCCTTCCGGCAGGCTCAGGTCACCGGCGAGCAAGCTGTCTCCCGTCCCCAGTGCGCTGATGTCGACCTTCAGGTCAGCCGGCAGCTTGTCCGGCAGGCAGCGTACCTCGATCTCGTGCAAGAGCGCCGTGAGCACCCCGCCTTCGCGGACGCCCGGTGAATCGCCCTCCAAGTCGATCGGTACTTTCGCCAGCACCGGCTCGCTCATGTTGATCTGGTGAAAATCGACATGCAGCACGTCCCGGCTGAGCTTATGCCGATCCACGCCGCCCACCATAACCGGCTGCGAGCCCTGTCCGGGTACCTCGAGCGTCAGTACGCCGTTATGATGACCCCTCAGCAGGGCGCTCATCTGCTTCTCATCCACGCTGATCGGCACACTGCCGATCGACTTGCCGTAGACGACGGCCGGCACGCGTCCGCCCGCCCGCATCGCCTTCAGTTCGGATTTGGTCGCTTCCATGCTCCTCAATTCCGCTTTCAAACTTGCTTGCATGCTCGTTCCTCCTTCAACAAGGTATTCTCTGTTACTTTACCCAATTGCAGGAGGTCTGAAACACTTATTACGATTTTTTCGCCTTATTAGCTTTGAACCTCTGGCGCAGCTTCTCGGCGTAGCCCGGCTTGTTCGTCTGCCGTTCACGTGCGATTGCCACGTCGCCCGGCTCCACTTCGTGCGTAATCGTAGAGCCGGCCACCACGTAAGCCCCTTCGCCGATCTTCACCGGAGCGATCAGGTTGACGTTGCTGCCGATGAACGCGTCGTCTCCGATCACCGTCAGGTTTTTGTTGAAGCCGTCGTAGTTGACGGTGATCGCGCCGCAGCCCACGTTGACGTTCTTACCGACCTGGGCGTCGCCCACATAGCTCAGATGCGACACCTTTGTGCCTTCCCCGAGCGTGGCGTTCTTGATCTCCACGAAGTCGCCGATCTTCACCTGCCGGCCCAACCGGGCGCCCGGGCGCAGGTACGCATAAGGGCCGACCGTCGTCTCTTCCCCTACTTCCGCCTCGAGCAGCACCGAATGCTGGATCGCGACCCGGTCACTCACGGTCGAATCCGTAATATCCGCATGGGGGCCGATCTGGCACTCCTCGCCGATCACCGTGCGGCCCTTCAGCACCGTTCCCGGATACACGACCGTGTCGGAGCCGATCCGGACCTCCTTCTCGATATACGTATGGCTCGGATCGATGATCGTGACGCCGTTCAGCATATGGCGGCGGTTGATCCGCGCGCGCATCGCCTGCTCGGCCTCGGACAGCTGTACGCGATCGTTGATGCCCATGCCCTCCGTGGCATCGGCCGTGATATAGCCGACGACCTTGTCGCCCTGTCCGTTCAGAATGCCGATGACGTCGGTCAAATAATACTCTTGCTGTGCATTGTCGTTCTTCACCTGCTTGAGCGCCTCGAACAGCTTGCGCTTGTCGAAGCAGCAAATCCCGGTGTTGATCTCGTTAATCCGCTTCTGGTCTTCCGTGCAGTCCTTCTGCTCCACGATCCCCACCACATCGCCATCCGCATTGCGAATAATGCGCCCGTACCCGAACGGATTGTCCAGCTTCGCGCTCATGACCGTCGCCGCCGCTCCGCTCTCGCTGTGCAGACGGATCATCTCCTTGAGCGAGTCGCCGCTAATAAGCGGCGTGTCTCCGAAGGTGATGATCGCGATGCCGTCATCGCCTTCCAGCAGCGCCTCCGCTTGAATTGCGGCATGCCCCGTGCCGAGCTGCTGCGCTTGCAGTGCATATTCCGCCCGGTCGCCCAAGTAGGCTTTGACCGTCTCCGCGCCGTGACCCACCACGACGATCTTCCGGTCGGCCTGGATTTCATCCAACACGTCCACTACATGGCCGACCAGCGGTTTGCCGCAGACCGGGTGCATCACTTTATATAATTTCGATTTCATTCGTTTCCCTTGTCCGCCCGCCAATACAATCCCCAAAATCCTCATGCGTTTGCTTCCCCTCCACACGTGCCGGTCCCTCGGAACGGGAAGGCCGGCGTAAGATTTTCATTCTGACTATATCCCAATTCCGCCAAAAAGAAAAGAGAGCCTCTCGGCTCTCTGACATGCGTTTAAGTTACGCACCTTCTTCAATCATCTCTTCTTCGCTGGAAACTTTTTCATATTCCGCCAGAACGGCGGCTTGGATTTTCTCCCGCGTCGTTGAAGAAATAGGATGCGCTATATCCCGGAATTCTCCATCCGGCGTTCGCTTGCTAGGCATAGCGACGAACATACCATTATTCCCGTCAATGACGCGGATATCGTGCACCACGAATTCATTGTCAATCGTAATGGAAGCAATCGCTTTCATTCTGCCTTCGGAATTCACCCGACGAAGTCGTACATCCGTGATTTGCAATGTGTTCACCACCTTTTACCTTATGCAAGACTTGGTGTATACTTCCACATTGCGAATCAAATTCCTTCTAATTTTTTCCGGCTAATCGGGGATTTTCTAAACTTTTTTTTATTTTTAATCGTTTTCGACAAGTTTCGTTGCAATCAGTTCGATTTCGACAAGCACGTCCTTCGGAAGTCGCGCGACTTCCACGGTGGAGCGAGCCGGTTTGTGTTCGCCGAAGTAGCTCGCATAGATCTCATTCACGACGCCGAATTGGCTCATGTCCTTCAAAAATACGGTCGCCTTCAAGACGGTTTGAAACGCCGCGCCGCCCGCTTCCAAAACGGCCGCCAAATTGCGAAACACTTGATGCGTCTGCTCCGCAATCCCGCCCTCTACGAGCTGGCCTTCCGCGTTCAGCGGGATTTGGCCGGACGTGAATACGAGAGAGCCGAACTGGATCGCCTGGGAATAAGGGCCTATGGCTGCCGGTGCGGCGCTCGTGGCGATCGGTTGCAACTTCGGCGTGGATGGTTGTGTCATTGAACTGCCCCTCTTTCCTCAAAATAGTTGCCGGGCACGACCGAAATCTGCTTCGTTTTCGGATCGGCGGCGGTCAATTTCGCTACGGAAATATAATCCTCAATTAGGTGCTCGTCCACCTCGGCAGATTCGATCAGGACGCCCACGCCCTCTACGGAAGCCTTGAACTCCCGCAGCAGGTCGATCATGCCCTGGATCGTGCCGCCCGCCCGCATGAAGTCGTCGATGATCAGCACCTTGGACTGCTCCTTCAACGCTCTACGGCCGAGCGTCATTGTCTGGATGCGCTTCGTGGAGCCGGACACATAGTTGATGCTCACGGCCGACCCTTCGGTCACCCGGTTGTCTCGGCGGACGATCACGACCGGCAGATTCAGGAACGAGGCCGTCGCATAAGCGAGCGGGATCCCCTTCGTCTCTACGGTCATCACGACATCCAGCTCCCGGTCCGCGAATGCGGTTGCAAAAAGCTTGCCGACTTCATTGATCAGATTCGGCTGCCCGAGAATGTCGCTCATATACAAATACCCGCCGGGGAGCAAACGGTCAGGCTGCTCCAGCACTTGGCGGATTTCTTCCAGAATGTGCATCGAGGCGGCCTTCGGCACCTTCGGCGTGAACTTCACACCACCCGCCGCGCCGGCTAGCGTGTGCAATTCGCCCAAGCCTTCCTCTTCGAATACTTCCTTAATGATCGCCAGATCTTCGCTGATCGAAGACTTGGCGGAGCCGTAACGTTCGGCGAACGTGGTGAGCGGGATTAGCGAGTGGGGGCGGACTAGCAAATATTGCGTCATTTCTACTAATCGTGCGCTGCGTTTGAGCTTTTTCATGGCGTTACCCCCGATGATTCCGAATATTATATAAGAAATATAACACGAATATACGGGTTCAATCAACTGACCGTCAGACCCATGACAGCTAAGTTAACATCCTCACGGCATACACGTCCTTGCAAAACCCGCGCAGTCCGTTATAGATCCGCGGGACCTTCGCCTCCTTGGATACCAGGCCGAATACCGTGGGCCCGCTGCCCGACATCAGAACCCCGTCCGCGCCCAGCCTCATCATGCATTCCTTGATCTGCCTCACTTCCGGATGCACCCTCACCGTTACGTCCTCGAGCACATTACCCATCGCTTGGCACATTTCGCCGAACTGCTGGTCCTCAATGGCCTGCAGCATTCTCGGTACCGACGGGTGTCGCTCGATCTCCCGGACGTTCAGTTTGCCGTAGATCTCCTGAGTCGACACATGGATCGGAGGCTTGGCCAGAATAACCCAGCATTGCGGAGGCGCCCCGATCGGCTGCAGCTTCTCTCCGCGCCCCGTAGCGAGCGCCGTCCCGCCCGAGACGCAGAACGGCACGTCCGAGCCCAGCTCCGCCCCTAAGGCCTGCAGCTCCTCCATCGGGATGTTCAGCTTCCACAGCCGGTTCAAGCCGCGCAGCGTCGCCGCCGCATCGCTGCTCCCGCCGGCCAGCCCTGCCGCCACCGGAATTCGCTTGTCGAGATGGATATAGACTCCCGTGCGCACGTCGTACTGGTCCTTGATCAGCCTCGCCGCCTGGAACGCCAAATTTTTCTCATCGAGCGGGATATAGCCCGCCTGGCTGGAGATGATGATGGTGTCGCGCGGCAGCTCCGTCATCTCGAGCCGGTCGGCCAGGTCGACCATCGTCATGATCATTTCGACTTCGTGGTATCCGTCGTCCCGCTTGCGCAGCACGTCCAATAGCAAATTGATCTTCGCCGGGGCTTTCTCGTATACTTTCATAGGCCACCTTCTTCTTCTCCGGGCTGAACTAAAACTTCCCACATTATATCAAACCCCCAAAAGAAAAGCTAAAGCGGATTGCCGCTTTAGCCTGTGGTCGATCGTATCTGCTTGTTTGGACTGTATGGTGGTCGCTTAAAGCTTCGGCGTATTGGCTAACTTTTGCTCCGCCAGCTGGATGGCCCGTTTCACCATGTTCCCGGCATCTTTCGCCTTAATTCCGCCCCAACCCTCGGTCTGGACGGTGTTGTAAAACCCTAGCTCCTTCGCCAGCTCGTTCTTGAACTCTTCGGACATGACGCCTCTTCTGCGGCTCATCGCACTACCTCCTCCATGTGAGATAGAGCTTAGTATGTCCAAAAGAAAAACGACAAAGCGTCTTTGTCGTTAGTAATTGTTCCCGGTTCTTAATGTTGAATATATGTGATTCGAACTTGTCCATCATCCTGGCACACCATGACTTCTACGGACTCGGTCAGTATATCCGCATAGCTGTACGAAACGCGCTTAAATGCGTGCTGCTCTTGATCGAGCTTCACGATAAACACTGATGGGTACGTTTCCTCCAATACACCCGTTCTTTCGATGGTCTTACGCCGACCACCGTTTGCACGCAGCATAATCTTCTGACCCACGTGGGCTTCAAGGCTTCGTTTGATTTCCAACAGCGCATTTTTAGCCATTGCGTACTACCACCTCTTTCCTTTATAATTATACCCCTTTCGGACGTGCCTGTCAAACGAAACCAAATATTATAGCAGTCAACTAAATGCATTGTCAACGGCTTTGCAAGTGCCATTCATGAATTTCATGCCCAAATATCATAGTTAGAATTCACAAAATGTTCATTAAATATTCATGGCTCTTTTTCTTGTCCGCCTTGCTCATAAAAAAACAGCACCCAATGAGCGGCAACCGCTCCAGTGCTGTTTGTTCTTTGTTGTGCCGTGGTGCTCGTCAGCTCGCGTTCCTTAGTGCGACTGGGACTCCGCTTGTTCCTGTTGCGGTTTGGCCTCCTTCACCAGCTTCAGCTTCGGCAGTCCGATGCGGTAGCTTCCGCGCGTCTCCACTCCCCCTACCCCCTGAATCCCGCTTATCGTGTTGTTGATGATGTCGATCAGGTTGATCGTCTCTTTGACCGACGTGTAAGCCGTCTTGATCGCGATGCAGGCCGGGTCGAGGGCATGGATGAGGATGCGGGCCGGCGAGCTGGCGAAGTTCGCTCCCGCCTGCAGCAATGCCTCGAAATGCGACTGGCACGCGCCCGCGATGACCGTCATCGTATCGAGGCTGCGCTCGTAGTCGCGAGCCCTTCGGACGCAGTCGACGAAGTGATGCGAGTGCTTGTAGCTCGCCAGACTGCCGATGTCCTGCTCCTTTGCGTTCTTCACGATGGCGTCGTGGCCGGTCACGACTACAATGTTCGGCTTCACCTGCGGCAGCAGCCGCTGCAGCGCGCGCGGCATTTCGCTCTCCGTGACGTAGAAACCTTCGGCCGGCACCCGGAATTCCCCGTACAGCATCATGCTTTTGCGCAAGTAGTTCGGGTCCCCATCGAGATGCAGCACTTTGCCCGGCATCTCGAAGAACGCCGGCTGCCCCGTCCCTGGCTGCTGGTTGCCGGACCAACTCGCTTGATTCCGTTCCCGCTGCCACACCCGGAAGCGGGCCAGCTCGCGCAGCGATTCGTTGACCTTCCGTTGCGTCTGCGCCTGCTGGGCGGGTCTCGCTTCTCTCATTGGCATGAGGTCCTGGATCGGGGAGTCGGCCACCAGCCGATAGTCTACACCCGACAGAACGGCCCTCCGGCTTTCCATGCTGTGGATTTTGAAGATGACATCGCCGCCATACGATTTCCGCACCACCAAATCTCCTTGCTTCATTCCGAATCGCCTCCTCGACTATCCTATGGTGGGAATAGGCAAATGGTGCGGTGTTGGGTGGGAGGAGGCGCATGTAAGGCAGGCAGAGACGTATTGGGCAATGGCAGACTGTTCGCTCCCGCGGTCAACCTGGCTTCTGGCTCGGTTATAGACGTGTTGCTTGGATCGCACAGGCCTTCGGCATGGTGGCAACACGTCTATAAAGGTCGCTCTCCAGCTCAGCTTGACCGCGTCCGCTCAGGTTTGCCCCTGCCCGTAGCGGGCGCCTCTCCCACTTAGGTGGGAAGGGCAGTAAGGGCGGGTGCGCTATCGTTGCACTTAGCGCCTGGTTTGGGGCATCGCCGGCAGCCTGACCGCCCACAGTTAGGAGGCTTGTGGCATTGAAGGATGCTTCTGCTCTCTCCATGGTCATTTCTACTCTACACATCTCCGGATCCCATCTTTCTCCGCTTTTCAACGCTCCTGGTTCCGACTCCTATATGCCGACGGCCAGCTGCGCCCCCGCCCCGCGCAGCAAAAAGCCCGGCCTAGCTTGACTCCGCAGAGGCGGAGCAAGCTGGGCCGGACTTTTAGGAGCCCGAGCCGCGAGAGGCGGCGTCAGCGCGCGGAGGCGATCGCCCGGCTCAGGCGGGCGAATTCGTCCAGGCTGAGCGTCTCCGCCCGACGCGCGGGATCGATGCCGCAGGAGGCCAGGACGGCCTCCAGGCGGGTGCGGTCGTCGCCACGGAAGAACGCGGCCCGCAGGTTGTTTGCGATCGTCTTCCGCCGCTGGACGAAGCAGGCTTGGACGACTTCGAAGAAGAACGCTTCGTCGTCGGTCTCGACCGCGGGCTTGTCCCGCAGCCTCAAGCGAATGACGGCCGAATCCACATTCGGCTGAGGCACGAACACGGTCGGCGGCACGATCTTGACGATCTCCGGCACGCAATAATACTGCACGGCGATGCTAAGGCTGCCGTAGGCCTTGGTACCGGGAGGGGCCGACATGCGCTCGGCCACTTCCCGCTGGATCATGACGACGATGTTCTCGAGCGGCAGCTTCTCCTCGAGCAGCTTCATGATGATCGCCGTCGTGACGTAATAAGGCAAGTTTGCCACGACGCTGACGCCGGAGCAGTCGCGGAAGCGGGTGTCCCACAGCTCCGCCAGCGACAGCTTCAGCACATCCCCGTGCACGATGTGCGCGTTCGGGTATGGTTCCATGGTCTCCGCCAGCACCGGCAGCAGCCGCTGATCGATCTCGACGGCGACGACGGTCTTCGCCGCTTCTGCCAGCTGCTGGGTCAGCGCGCCGATGCCCGGCCCGATCTCCAGCGCGCCCTTCGTAGCGTTCAGCTCGGCGGCATCGACAATATGGTGCAAAATGTTCAGATCGGTCAGAAAATTTTGCCCCAAGCTTTTCTTAAGCACGAGCGAGTGCTTCTTGATTAACTCCTTCGTCCGTCTGGGGGAAGAGACCCGTTCTATCATCCGGCATTCACAATCCTTCGTTAGGGAATCCTTGCTCTACCGCCGCCCGAAATTCGTCTTTCGTAATGCGAAACATCGCGCACCGCTTCAGAAACTGTTTGCCGTTGCAGCACCCGATGCCGAGCCGCTCTCCGACCAGGAGCCGCCGGCGGGCGGCGTCCGGGTGCACGAGCAGGCCGGCCTCCATTAGGTCGGTCTGCGTGACAGGCTCTCCAGCCGAGGCTCCCGCCGCCAACTCGCCTCCCTCATAGTCGGTCCTCACCTGCTCCAGCGCCTGGCGGATCGCTTCATCCGAGGCGTTCTCCACCCCGATATCGCCCTTCTTGGTCGCCTGCTGCTGAGTGAGGAAGGCATGCTTGCACCCGGGAACGCGGGCGGCGATGATCCGGCGAATGCGTTCCCCGGCATGATCCGGATCGGTGAACACAATCACGCCTCGCCGTTCCTGAGCGAGTGCGATTCGACGGAGGACGGCATCATCGATGGCCGACCCGCCGGTCTCGATCGTCTCGGCCTGCACCGCGCGCTGGATGGCGATCGTATCGTCGCGCCCTTCCACTACAATGACTTCTCGAATCACAAGTGCGAACATCCTTTCCAATAAGCAACAAAAAGAAGAGGGGCGGTTCTCCTCTTCTTCCTGCTCCAATTATTTACACTATACCCGAAAAAGGGCCGTTTCATCAAACCTCAAAAAGGGGAATTAATTCGTAGCCGGCTTATCTTTGCCGATAACATAGACCTTGTATCCCCGCTTCACGCCGAACCGTTTGGCGTAATCGAGGCTGTCGAAGTAGACGTCGATCGTATTGCCTTTAATCGCGCTTCCGGTATCTTCGGCTCGGCGCAGTCCGATGCCTTCGATATACACCCACCAGCCGATCGGAATGACCTTGGGGTCAACGGCAATCGTGCGTCCTTCCGTCACTCGCGTCCCGGAGAACGTCATGCCGTATTGGGGATGCTCACTGGACTTGCCCACATCGACGGTGTACGCCGTAAGGGTCACGTTGTTCAGAATCTGCTTATACGCAAACGTCACCCCATTCTTCGATACTTCATCGATATTGGGCGAAGCGGCGGATAAGACTACCACGGGGTTTTTGGTGCCGAGCGCGACGACTTTGTTGACGCTTTCCTCGGCGACTTTCATATCCACAACGTTCTCGGCGACGAGCACGCCGTCTTCGAATGTCTTCTCTATCTTTTTGGCCAATACGCCTTCTTTGCCCTCGGACACCGTCTGCTCTTTGCCTTTGAGCAGGTTCGGGTCGTTTTGTTTGACCGTCTCGAACGGAATCGCTTCCGTCTGATCCTCAACAATCTTGCTGACTCTGACGACTTGCACCGTATCGTTGCCGGCGAGCGGCGATTCCAGAGCGGGAGTGACCTTATCCAGCTCTCCGAGCGATACGTTCAAGTCCTCCAGAGCGGCAGCAACCGTTCTTCCTGTCGTGTATCGGGTTTCCGTGTTGCCATCGGCCGTCAATTGAATCGGATAGGCATGATCGATCACGACAGTGTCCCCGTGCTTCAACTTCGCCTCGAGAGGCAAGGACAATCGATCATGAGCCCCAACCGGGATGGCCAGTTCATCCAGTAGGCGTTGCAGGACCCATTGCTTGGTGCTCACAACGGTTTCTTGTCCATTCACAACTACGGATACGCTCTTGGTAGCCGTACCGTACATCAACACCATGAACATGAAAGTCATAGCGATCGAAAACAAAGCGACGCCTGAAATCAAACGCAAGTTTTCTCGCTTCCATCGCAATGCGAAGGTCATGCTGGATGATCGCTTTACATGGGGTTCTCCTAGTTGAATACCTCCCACTTCTTCGGTCCTCCTTAAGCCCCGCCGTCGAGTGTTAGCTAGATCGGAATTGACGCGACTCTAGAATATGGTAGTGCCGTCTCTCCTTCACTTGTGTGATTTTGGGCCAAACCGCCCCCTCCCATGTGTATGAGAGGTAGTGACCCGTTATCCCTGGGTGAAGGAAAAAATTTCCTTTGGCGCTTTAACGCTGTACCGGGCAATCAAAACAAAAAAGCCGTAGAAGAGGAACTCTTCTCGGCTCTGCGTACTATGCTGACAAGCATAGCTGCCCGACAAAGTGCCCTCTCTCTTCACGCTTACGAGGTTAGCTGACGGATTCGGACGCGAGAGTCGCCCTATTCGCTGCACCAGGCTTCCGCGCCCAGGCCGCAAAATTCACCCCAATAACCCTTGATGGTTCCCCCGTTTTTCATTTCTGAAAACTCAGCGATTGGAAATTGATAGCAATATGAAGTTAAGTTATTATGAAGGTTAGTTTACGATGTTCCTCCAAAGCTGTAAAGCGAGGTCACCAGGTAAAATTAAACAAATCCCTGAATTTTGTGTGATTAATCACACTTTCTGAATGAAAATGCTCTCTCTCGCTCCTGCATGCTCCTGTTTTCTAAAATATTAGGTCATTACTGTAGAAAAATAGGTAAAAATGTACTTGAAATTCCCGAAAATGATAGGATAAAAGCATCAGAACTCATTTCGTCACCGGAGGCGTGTTTAATGGCAGCGATCTTGCAAGTGGAAAATCTGTATGGGGGCTACTTTCTGGGGAAGCCGATCTTGCACGACTTATCGTTCAGCGTGAACCCGGGAGAGATGATCGGGCTGATCGGCTTGAACGGAGCCGGGAAAAGCACCACGATCAAGCACCTGCTGGGGCTGCTCCAACCGCAGCGGGGAGAGATCCGCATCAGCGGCCGCCGGTCGAGCCGGGAGGAGCCGGCCTACCGTTCGCAGCTGGCGTACGTGCCGGAGGCACCGGAGCTGTACGCGGAGCTCACGATCCGGGAGCATTTGCGGCTGAGCGCGATGGTGTACGGGCTCGAGGAGGCCGAATTCGAGCGCCGGATGCAGAGATTGAGCGAGCAATTCCAGATGAGGGACAAGCTGAACAGTTTCCCGCAGCAATTGTCGAAAGGCATGAAGCAGAAGGTCATGATCATGTGCGCGTTTCTTGTCGAACCGCCTCTCTACATTATAGACGAGCCGTTCCTCGGCCTGGATCCCCTCAGCATGCGCTCGCTTCTGGAGCTGATGGTGGACCGCAAGCAAGAAGGGGCCAGCCTCCTGATCAGTTCGCACATCTTGTCGACGATTGAAAAATATTGCGACCGCTACATCGTGCTGCATCAAGGCCGTTCCATCGCCTCCGGGACGCTGTCCGAGCTGAAAAAGCAAGCGGGAGTCGGATCGGCCGACACGCTGGAGGATACTTTCTTCGCCTTGATTGGGGAGGGCGGGCAATGAACGTGCCTCACGAGCTATGGCGCGAACGGTATAAACGGCATCTCGCGTTAGTCTCCCGCTATACACGCGATATGGGCCGAAGCGGCTTTTTCATGTTCCTGCTTATGGTGCTGATCGGTCTCGGCTACTTCTACCAATACTCGTTGCCTCATTTGTCCGCTGATTTCCCCTATTCGATAGTCCTGATCGTGCTCCTGCTGCCGCTTACGGCCATCAGCCCGCTCCGCACCTTGCTGCGGGACGCGGACACCGTGTTCTTGCTGTCTCTCGAATCCGCCATGGCCTCCTACTTCCGGGCGGCCTTCCGGTACAGCCTGATCGGACAAGCTCTCCTCACAATCGCGGTTGTCCTCGCGGCCAGCCCGTTGTATGTACACGGATTCGGGGATCAGGCGGATCCGGTGTGGGCGCTGCTGCTGCTTGCGCTCGCTCTGAAAGTCGCGAACCTGCTGCATGCGTGGAAGGAGGCGAACCTCGCCGCGCGCGAATATAGGATCGGGGCGTCGCTGTTCAAATGGATCGTCAACGCGGCGGTCTGGCTCCTCTTCCTGAAGGCCGGCTTTCTGATCGCAGGCGCCTTATTCCTGGTCTCCTTCGGGGTAGCGGCTCTTGCGTACCCTCGACTGCCCGCTTACCGCGTGCATTGGACCGAGCTGCTCGCCCGGGAGGCGAAGCATCAATCGTTCTTCTTCCTCTTCTTCAGCTGGTTCACCGATGTAGACGAGCTGCCGCACCAGGTGCGCCGCCGGAGCTGGCTGAAGTTCGCCGCGTCGGGCATCCGGTTCCGCCCGGACCGGGCTTATCTGTATTTATATACGCTCACGCTGATTCGTTCGGAGTTGACCGGTATCGTACTGCGGCTGCTAGTGCTTGCATGTGCATTAATCGTGACGAGCCGGAACCCTTGGCTCGCGAGCGGGCTCTACTTGTTCTTCGCGCTCGTCATCCACGTGCAGCTGTCCGCGCTGCGCGAGCTCCACGCCCACGCCGTCATGCCGGCGTTGTACCCGCTGCCGCCGCAGGCGCGCCGCCACGCCGTCGCCGCGGTCGCGTTTCGCGCGCAGCTCGCGGTGCTCGCGCTGCTGACGGCCGCGCTTGCCGCGAGCCCGGCGCTCACCGCGCCGATGGCGTCGCTGCCGCTCGCGGCGCTCGGCGCCGCAGCCGCGATGCGCGCGCGGATGCGGCGCGCATGAGCGCGCGGCGCGCGTAACAGCCGCCGCGAAGCGGCGCAAAAAAACGGCTGTTCCAGCCTGCCTAGGGCAGCCGGAACAGCCGTTTCGCGTTCGCCGTCGTCACGTCGGCGAACTGCTCGAGCGGCAGCCCGACGATGTCAGCTGCCGATTCGGCGACGAGCCGCACGTAGCTCGTCTCATTGCGTTTGCCGCGCAGCGGATGCGGCGTCAAGTAAGGCGCGTCCGTCTCGATCAAGACGCGATCAAGCGGCACCCGCGCCAGCACCTCCTTCGGCTGGCGTGCGTTCTTGAACGTCACCGGCCCGCCGAAGGAAATGTAGAAATTCATGTCGAGGCACAGCTTGGCCGTCTCCCAGCTGCCGGAGAAGCAGTGCATCACCCCGCCCACATCCTCGGCCTTCTCCTCGCGCAGGATGCGCACGATATCTCCATGCGCCTCGCGGTTGTGGATCGAGATCGGCAGGCCGACCTTGCGGGCGAGCCGGATCTGCCCCCGGAACACCCGGTCCTGCACATCCTTCGGCGACGTGTCCCAGTAATAGTCGAGCCCGATCTCCCCGATCGCCACGACCTTCGGGTGACGGCAGAGCGACTCGATCCAATCCAGGTCACCCGCCTTCATATCTATCGCATCCTGCGGATGCCAGCCGACGGTGGAATAGATCCAATCGTACTGCTCCGCGAGTTGAAGGGAAGTCGGAATCGTCTCCCGGTTGAAGCCGATATTGATCATCCGGGTGACGCCGTTGTCGTACGCCCGTGCGAGCGCCGCCTCCCGATCCTCTGCGAATGCTTGATTATCCATATGCGTATGTGTGTCGGTCAGCATGCGAGTTCACTCCTACTCCTACTTGTCTGTCTCTCTTCTATACCTCGTCCCAGCCGAACCGGGCCCGCCAACCGTCCGGCAGCTCCGTCACGAACTGCTTCAGCAGATCGTCCGGATAATACACCCGACGTTCGCCTTGGTGAATTTCACTGATGGAACGCACGATTTCCGATTTTCGCGAAATTTCCACCAGCTCGTCCTTCCCATCCAGCAGCAGGATCGGCAAACTTTCCTTTTCCCCCGCGCGATACAGATCGTAGGGCAAGGCCGACAGGAAATCGATCTCCATGTAATAGTCCGGGTCGACGCCCTTCGCCTTCATCCAAGTTCGCAGCTCCTCTTCGCAGGGGCTCGGCTCCGAATCAAGCGTAGCATACTTGAACAACTTGCGGTTCAGGAACCGGTCGCACAGATCGGCGAGAATCGGGTCGCGCTCCCGCGTCCATTGCATGAGCGTCATCTGCACGTAGGACTCGTCCAGCTCCAAGTAGTCGTCCAGGGTCAATGTTCCTTTCAGCAAGCTCTCAAAAGCGGCCGGCATGAACCGAAAATCGAACGTCTGTTTGTATAAAAAATTCGCGCGCTCGAATATTTTTCTCAAAACTATTTCCGAACTACGGGTAACTGGGTGAAAATAGATTTGCCAGTACATTTGATACCGCGCCATCAAATAATCTTCGACCGCGTGCATGCCGCTCTCTTTGACGACGATCCGACCCTTGTGCGGACGAATGACCCGGAGGATGCGCTCCAGATCGAACGTACCGTAATTCACGCCGGTGAAATACGCGTCGCGGAGCAAGTAATCCATCCGGTCGGCATCCAGCTGGCTCGAGATCAGGCTGACGACGATCGATTTCCCGTACGACTTGCAGATGACGTCGGAGACGTTCTTCGGCAGCGACGGATCGACCTCGCGCAGCACCCGGTTCACTTCCGTGTCCCCGAGCACCAGCTTGCATGTCCATTCCTCGTGGTCCGTGCCGAAGACACGCTCTATGGAATGAGAGAACGGCCCATGCCCGATGTCGTGCAGCAACGCGGAGCTAAGCGCCAGGATCCGCTCTTCGCGCGGCCATTCGGAATAGTCGTTTCGTTCGAATTGGGAGATGATTTTGCGCGCCACCTCGTACACCCCTAGCGAATGAGAGAAGCGGCTATGCTCGGCGCCGTGAAAGGTCATGAAGGAGGTGCCCAGTTGTCGAATGCGACGCAGTCTTTGAAATTCTCTCGTGTTGATCAAATCCCAAATCGCTTGGTCCTGCACGTATATGTATTTGTGCACCGGATCCTTGAACACTTTTTCTTCGTGCAGCGGAGCGCCCATTGGGTCCTCTCTCCTTTCTTCCCTTCAGTATATACGAAAAAAGGGAAATCAACCGCATCATTTTGCGTTTGTAAGCGCTTGTTGCGACATTCGACAAATTACTGAGTCTTTAGTCCTAAGATAGTCAATTTTTGTCGAATTACCGCGGAAAAGGTCTTCCATTTCTATCCGCAAGTTTTGCAGGATAAGGCTGTTCAAATAATTGTCACAACTCAGAAACGAATTGTAGCCTAATACCCCTGCATTACGAAAATGCCTTGTAGAACGCAGGATTTCCCGGTTTTGGATCTCGTACTCTATAAAATAATTAAGAGAGGGGGGCTCAAAATGAAAGCTGATAGGGTTGACTATTATGGGAATGGTTGGTATCATTAGAAGTGAGAACTATGTCGAATGTTGGCGAATACCATGGGGAGGAATAGATGATGATGAAATCAACAGGGATCGTAAGAAAAGTAGATGAATTGGGCCGCGTGGTTATCCCGATCGAACTTCGACGTACGCTTGGCATTGGGGAGAAGGACGCGTTGGAGATCTACGTCGACGGGGAGCGCATTATGCTGAAGAAGTACGAGCCGGCCTGCATCTTCACGGGCAATGCCGATAATCTCGTCTATTTCAAAGGCAAGATGATCAGCAAAGAATGTTTGGCCGAGCTCTCAGAAATTTATAAATCTATGACAAATTAAAAGACAAAATCAAAAAAATAGGTTATAATAGGAATATGACAATTTGTTAATTCTAACCTTTTATATATCTCCTCTATATCCCTAAGTCATGGCGGCTCTAAGCCTTCATGCTTAGGGATACTTTTTTTGTGCTCGCCCACGATGCGCGTTTCCGACCAAGTATGCGTCTCAGTCCCGCTCCAGGAGCTCGTTGTAGATGTCCCGCTTGGAGACGCCCCGGTCGGCCGCCGCCCGTTTCATCGCCTCTTTTCGCTCCGCGCCCTGCCCTATGTAGTGCCGCACATGCTCCTCGACCGAGAGCGCCTGCCACCAGCTCGTGCCCGCCCGTTCGGCGAGCTCCGCTTCCGTCCCAGCGGAGCCGCCCACTGCGATGACGTACTCGCCTACAGGCTCATGCTCTCGCAGGTGCTGCAGGCAAGCGGATCCTGTACCGCGCACGACTTCCTCATAACGCTTGCTGATCTCCCTCACGAGTGCCACCGGCCGGTCGCCCCAGCTCTCGAGCATCGCTTCCAGCGTCTTCGTCACCCGATGCGGCGATTCATAGAAGAGCAGCGTCGCCTCGGTGTACTGCAGCCGCTCCAGCTCTGCGCGCAGCTCCTTCTTCTCGCGGGGCAGGAAGCCCGCGAACAGGAACCGGTCGGTGGGGAGGCCGGACACGATAAGCGCCGACAGCGCCGCGTTCGCGCCCGGGATCGGCACGACCGGGATGTTCTCCGCGATCGCCAGCTGCACGAGGTCGTACCCCGGATCGGAGATGGCCGGCATCCCGGCATCGCTCACCAGCGCGATCGAGTTTCCCTCCAGCAAGTGGCGGATCAATTCGGGTCCGCTCGCCCGTTTGTTATGCTCATGATAGCTGACGAGCCGCGTCGGGATCTCGTAATGGGTCAGCAGCTTGCGCGTCTGCCTAGTGTCCTCTGCGGCGATCCAGTCGACCTCCTTCAGCACTCGAACTGCACGGAACGTCATGTCCTCCAGATTGCCGATCGGGGTCGCCACGAGATACAACGTACCCCCTATATTAATAGAAGAAAAACTTTTTTGGATCTGCATCGTCCTTTATCCTTCCTCCCTCAGCTCGCCCGTCTGCCCGTGGAAGACCGCCTGCAGCTCGGAGCAATACCCGTCCCCTTCGTGCACGATGAGCGGCGGCAGCAGCCGGACATCCGGCTTCCCGTCTCTCAATGCCTCGATGAGCACCATATTCGCCTCTACCCCTGCGCGCGGGTGGACGAACCGGATCCGCTTCGGCTCCAACTTGACCTGGCGCATGCCTACGATAATCTCAACCAGCCGCGATGGGCGGTGCACCATGGCGACCCGTCCGCCCGTCCGGACGAGCTTGGCGCATGCGGCCAGCACGTCCTCGAGCGTGCAATACAGCTCATGGCGCGCGGCCGCGATGTGCGGGTTGCCGTTCTGCTCGCCTGTTGTCACCGGCATGTAGGGCGGGTTGACCGTCACCAGGTCGAATTCGCCGCGCCCGAGCGAGACGTGCGCTTCCTTCAGATCGCCCTCGAGCATATGCAATTGCGCTCCGAGGCCGTTCAGCTCCACATTCCGCTGCGCCATCCCGGCGAGTCTCGGTTGAATTTCCACCCCGACGATAGAGGCCTGCGTCCGCGTCGACAGCAACAGCGGGATGACGCCGTTCCCCGTGCACAGATCCACGATCTTCCCTCTAGGCGGAACGGAGCAAAATCGCGCGAGCAGCACCGCATCGAGCGAGAAGGCGAACACTTCGTCGCTCTGAATGATGTGCAGGCCGTGCGTCAACAAGTCGTCGATCCGTTCGCCCGGGTTCAAAGTCGTTTCATGCTTTCCCATATCCGCCCTCAGCTTTCTCCTATTGTACGCTTTCCCCATTCAAAAAAACCGTAGAGGCCTTCTCCGTATCCCACAAGATAGTGCGGAATAGGCTGGCTCTCTACGGCGACCGATTATTTATTCAAGAACGACAAGCAGAACAAGCAGTCCTTCTCCGTGCGCAAATGCCCATAATGCACATTGCAGATGTGAAACCCTTCCTGATACAGCCGGGCCAGGTTGTCGTAGCCTTCGCCTACCGGCGCCACCTCTTCCTGGCTGCCCCCGGTGTGCACCGTCATCCCGGCACCGGTCTCCGCGAGCACGGGGACCTGCGTCTCCTTGCGCAGCAGCTTGCGCAGCTGCTGATTCTCGATGCTGAGCCGCTTGTTCTCCTCCAGCAGCCGCATGATCTCGTTCTTCAACGAGCCCGCGCGCTGCTGCATGAGGCCCAGCTGGTCTTCCATTTCATTCATCTGAACAAAGATGTCCTTTTTCTCCACAGTCCCACCTCTGCGCCGATATCCGCTAACCTTGGGTAACAACATCTTCGAACGGGAACGACTCCACTTTCCCGCTCTCGAACAGCTGCACCCGGATGATCCGTTCGTCTACCTTGAGCCCAATGACCTTGCCGTTGCCGAGCGAGGTGATGACACTCGTCCCGATCTTCGGCAGCTCTTCCCGCACGCTCTCGTACTGGTCATGCTCGTACTTCAGGCAGCACATCAGCCTTCCGCACAAGCCCGAGATCTTGGTCGGATTGAGCGACAAGTTCTGATCCTTCGCCATCTTGATCGAGACCGGCTCGAAATCTCCGAGAAACGACGAGCAGCATAGGATCCGGCCGCAAGGTCCGATCCCGCCCAGCATCTTGGCCTCGTCCCGCACCCCGATCTGCCTCAGCTCGATCCGGGTCCGGAAGACGCTGGCCAAGTCCTTGACCAGCTCGCGAAAGTCGATCCGCCCTTCGGCCGTGAAGTAAAAAATGATCTTGTTGCGATCGAATGTATATTCAACGTCCACCAGCTTCATCTTCAGCTGATGCTCCCGGATTTTGTCCTGACAAATGTGCAGCGCATTGTGTGCCGCTTGCTTGTTCTCTTCGACGAGCCGGGCATCGGAGGGATTGGCCACCCGAATGACGCGTTTCAGCGGGAGGACCACGTCGGATTCTTTCACGACGCGCTTGCCGATCACGACTTTGCCGTATTCCACGCCGCGGGCGGTCTCTACGATGACGGCGTCCTCTTTTTCAATGGGGAGCTCGAGCGGATCGAAATAATAGATTTTCCCCGCTTTTTTGAAGCGGACTCCAACTACGTTGTACATGTCTTCCCCCCTTCATTCCCACGGACCGCATAATAGGTTGCGTGACCAAGATCATGCCGATCCTCTATCTTGCAACCTTCCTGATCCTATCAACCTTGCTGTACGGCAAAGAAAAACTGCTCCAGCACCAACTGGGCGTTGGCATTGAACCGGATGCGCTTGCGGGCCTCCACGGCTCTCTCCATGCAGGAGACCCAGAACCCGGCGCTGCGGCTGAAGGCGTGATTCGCCATCCAATCGGCTTGATCGAGATAGACGATTCGCTCTTTATGGCCGGAACATACATGAATCATGTCTTTCAACCACAACAGTATCATATCGAACAGCAAATCCAAGCGATCGCTGACGTCGGTCTTGATTACTTTTTGTTGGATGGCGCCTATTACAGGTACTTTGGACACCGCATCCTTCATCAATTGTAACACCGCGTTTCTGGTTTCTGCAAATTCATTTAACTGGGACAAACTTCTGGCTGCGTCCAGGCCGGAAGTCAGCTGTACCGCGCATCGCACGAGTTCCCTGGACAGTCCCTCCGCGAGCAGCGTTTGCTCCATCTGCTCCGGCGCCATCGGCGTGAACGCGACCCACTGCGCCCTCGACTGAATGGTCGGGAGCAAGGCTTGTCCATTCTCCGTGATCAGAATGGCGACCGCCGGCGATTGCGGCTCTTCCAGAAACTTCAGGAGGCTGTTCGCCGCTTGCACGGTCATCCGGTCCGCATCCTGGATCATATAAATCTTGGTGCCGGCCCCCGCAGACCGATAGGCGAACTGCTGCTGCAGCTCGCGAATCTGATCGATCTTGATGCTGGCCCCGTCCGGCTCCACCCAGAACAGATCGGGATGGTTCCCGTGCTCGACCTTGCGGCAGGCTAGACACGTTCCGCAGGCGTCGTCCTCGAGCGTCTCGCAGAACAGCGCCTGGGCGAACGTGCGGGCCATCTGTTTGCGCCCTGTACCTGAAGGCCCAGCGAATATATAGGCATGCGACACTTTGTTGTGCCGCAAGCCGTTTTGGAGCAGCTGCTTCGCTCGCGCTTGCCCCGGAATCGTTTGAAAACCCATATGCCCTACTTCCTTTTAAAAAAACAAATTGATGAGCAGGCCTCGAATTTCGCCCACTTTCACAAGCAGATCGATCTTGCCCTGTTCGCTCAAGAGCATTTCGTCGGCCATCTCCAGCAGGTGGCGGTCAATTTCGTCGAGCAGCTTGTAGCGCTTGCCTCGACCTCGACGGTCCCAGCCTTTCGTGTCCTTGATGACGACGCCGCGCCGCACCGTTTCTTCGAGGAATTGCTTAACCAGGTGCTTATACAGCCTCAGCTCGCGGACGGTCATCGACTTGGCCAGCCTCTCGCCCTGGAGCTGGATTTGACTCAGCATGCGGTTCAATTGCTCCAGATTCGCCTTCTCGTCTTGCTGAAGCAGCGTATCCGAGAAGCTCTTAGGCGGCGTCGGAGTGGCCATCGAATTGTCCGCCGGTTGGATCAGCTTGCCGGACGGACGCCAGCCCGGGATAATTTTCACACCGCATCCTCGCCTTCTAACCCCACAAAGTGACGTACTGCCTTCGAAAAGTATACCTGCTGCTTTGCAGGGATCTCTATTAGATTTGCCTTAGAAATGCTCGAACCGCTCAACCGGCAAGACGAATACCGCCGCCCCGCCCACCTGGACTTCCACAGGGAACGGAATGTAGGAATCGGTCGTGCCTCCCATCGGAGACACCGGGGTGACGAGCTGTTCGCGCACCTTGCAATTCAATTTGATCACCTGGAGCACTTCCTGAATCCGCTCATTCTCGATCCCGATCATGAACGTCGTGTTGCCGGCCTTCAAGAAACCGCCCGTACTGGCCAGCTTCGTGGCCCGAAACCCTTCCTTGATCAGCGCATTCGATAACCGGTTGCTATCCTTATCTTGTACGACCGCAATGACTAATTTCATCTCGATTCCCTCCTTCTAATTGGTGGGCATCCGCCCGCTGTCTAACGTCATCGTGTCTCGCCTGAAGTATCGGATGCTGCGTTGAATGCGATAGGTTCTGCTCGTAAACGGTTGCATTCATTATCGGGTCTTCCTTCATTATACTACAACTTGCCGCTGGGCGTGTCAGACAACCCGGATAGCCTCGAGTCCAATACCTTCCTGAGCTCCTCGTGGATGGTCGCTTGGTCGCGGTCGGCATCGACGGCTACGATTCGTTGCGGGAATCGCTCCCTCACCAACCGATACCCCTCGCGCACCCGCTGATGGAAGTCTTGCCGTTCCAGATCGAGTCGGTTCACTTCCCGGTCCGTGTTCGCATAGATGCGAGACAAGCCGATCTCCGGAGAGACGTCGAGCCACAAGGTCAAGTCCGGCATCGTCCCATTCACGGCGAACTCATTAATGCGCCATACCTCCTCGATCCCGAGGCCTCGTGCGTACCCTTGATACGCCAAGCTGCTGTCTACGAACCGGTCGCATAGTACGACTGCGCCCGCTTGCAGTGCCGGGATCACCTTCTCTGCGAGATGCTGCCTGCGCGCCGCCGCATAGAGCAAAGCTTCCGTTCTAGCGTCCATCGCGGTGTTGGCTCGGTCCAGGACCACTTGCCGGATTTGCTCCGCGATCGGGATGCCGCCTGGCTCGCGTGTGGAGACTACGTTATAACCCATCTGCTGCAAATGTTGCACAATTACGTCTATGGCCGAAGTTTTGCCGGCCCCTTCTCCGCCTTCTACGGTGATAAAATATCCATTCCGCAACGTTCTCTTCTCCTGCCTTTAATTCACCCATAACCCTGGCTATAAGCAAATCTTATGTCCCCCTTCTAAATTCTAGACAAGGAGTTCATTTTCCTGCTTGATGGAGGGGTGGATGGGAGATCATAGTTGTATGAGCACCGTTCGCATGGTCGGATCGGCCGCCCCCTGGAATCTTGCGCCTGCTTGTGCCAATCTGTGGATATGCTCCGCTGTCGATACCGTTATCGTCTCGCCGGGATACACGATCGGAATGCCTGGTGGGTACGGGACGATCATCTCCGCCGCGGGACGGCCGATCGCTTCCTTGAGGGTCACCCGTTCCTGAGCCGCGACGTGTCGAGAAGATGGCATGCGTATGGTAATCGGCATTGGCGATATTCCCGCCGTCTGCTCCCGAGCCAGCCAGTTTATAGGGGAACCTTCCTTGTGCTCCTGAGCCGGTGTCCCGGTTAGCGCACCGCTCTGTGCGATGTCTTCCAGCGCATCTACGAGTCTCAGCAGTTCTTCCTCGGATGTCATCGGACTAAGTGCGAGCACCACATGGAGCGGATCGGCCATTTCGGGCACGCATTCGCACTGCTCCAACCGCTCCAGCAGTTCGAAGCCGGACACGCCCGCCCCCGCCTGTGCCCGTACAGACAGCTTGAACGGGTCAAGCGTCTCGTAGGCCGCCGTGGGCGCTGGTTGCAACGTTACGATGGGAATGTGGCGCTCATGACATAACTCGTGGAACCGGGATATGTTCCCCAAAGCCCGATCGATCCCGGCCGTTCCCTGTGTATGCATCCAGCGTCGGCTTAGATCTAGCGATGCCATAATGGGATAGGAAGGGCTCGAGCTCTGCAGCATTGCCAGACGCTGCCTTAGGATATCGCGGTTCAGCTGGTCGCCCTGCACATGCAGCATCGCGCCCATCGTCAGGGCCGTGAGCATCTTGTGCGTCGACTGCACCGCCGCGTCCGCCCCACACGATAGCGCGGATGCGGGAACGCCGGGGTGAAACCCATAATGCGCCCCATGCGCCTCATCGATCAGCAGCGGGATCCCGTAGGCATGCACGACATCAGCGATCGTGCGCAAGTCGCTGCCCATCCCATAATAGTTCGGATTCGTGAGGAACACCGCTCGGGTTTGCGGATATCGCTGCAGCGCTTCTCGAACCGTGTCGGCCGATACGACGGAAGCCAGCTTCGATTCCGAATCCCAGCGAGGATTCAGGAAGACGACCTGACACCCGGCCAGCATGCAAGCATGGATCGCGGATTTATGTACATTTCTCTGCATGAGGATGAGCTCCCCAGGTTCGCATGCCGCCAGGATCATCGCGATGTTGCCGGCGGTGCTGCCCCCTACGAGGAAGAACGTCTCCTCAGCGCCAAAGCAATCCGCGGCCAACTGCTGCGCCTCCCTAATCGCTCCTTCCGGGTGATATAGATCATCCAGGCCCGGAATTTCCGTCATATCTATGTCCATGATCGCTTGAAAGTGCTCCCGGCTCCCGCTGTCCCAGTCCAAGCCGCCCCGGCCCTTATGACCCGGAACGTGAAAACGAGCCCGCCGCTTTCTAGCGGTTTCCACCAGCCGTTCGTATAACGGTGCGCGTTCCTTTTGCATCTGTACCCTCTTTCTAGTTCCCCGTCTAGCTTGGATCTGATCTCACAATACCGCATCTATAGGGAAAAAAGCAAAAAAGGCCCACTCCAGCTCGGGAGGCCAACGATACTCTATTAGGGTAACGGTTACGCTTAGGCGTCGACCCGGTACCAAATCTTATTCATTTGATGGATGAAAAAAGGATACCTCGCATCCGATACATCCGTGTTCACCATTTCCGATTCGCACTCGTCACACACGAATTGCGAGCAAATCCGGATGCCGAGCGGCTTTTCCTGTTCGCAGATGATGCATTTGGTGTTCTGAACTTCTTCTTCCATGGCTGGTTCACCTACCCTTTCCTATCAGTATGCCACAAGATTTAGTCTTGTAAACTAGACTAGCATTATTTTCCTCCGACATCTGTAGTCAGCGTATGCCATGCAACCGGAAATGGTGTCTGTACGGGCTCACCGCCTTCGACCCCGACTTCCCTAGACTTACCAAGACCTGTATAATGGGAGAAGCGTCTGTGACTCGGAAACTTTGAAAATATTTGCGCAGCCGCCAGGAGGCCCCCTCAGCCGTGAACCGTTCACAGCGAGACGTGACGATTTACAACTACAAGCTTGTTTTGCGTATACGGCATCGTCTGATTTGGCTCGCCCTATACGGGCTGCTGCCGGTGGGCGTTTTCGCCTCTGTCGCCATTCGCTACGGGCTGCCTCTCGCGCTCTGGACCCCGGCGGGCTTCATCGGCATGATGTGGCTGCATGGGGTTGTCTCTTGGCTCGATCTGCGTTTCAGCGCCGACCGTGTTTCCCGGACGTGGAGGCTGGTCATTCGATTTCCTTGGCTAGGTCTCCTGCCGGACCAGCCTGTTTCGCTTCGAGTCGTTCGCCGGCTCCAATCGACACAGCTCCTCATCGGCACGGCCTGCATCGGCGTGGTCTATCCCTGGGTGGCGGGGGTCGCCGTGCTCCAGCTGCTCGTCACGCACGTGTGGATTCTGCTGCCCACGTTCTGGATGCTGGCCCGGTTCCGGGCGGCGAGTCGGCATGGGCTGCTGAAGATTGGCCCGAAGGAAACGTCGTACTATGTAGAGTAGTGGTAGGCTACGAAATACCTGCATTTTTGCAGCTAAACACAAACAAGAGGCTGCTTCCGGTTCGAATGAACCAGGAGCAGCCTCTTCTTGTGCGCTACGGCCTTTGCTTGGCAACGTCCTA
>NZ_JBJGED010000034.1:0-74438 GCF_045062745.1 Paenibacillus sp. HJGM_3 | reverse complement strand
TCGAAGTTGTATCCGAAGGGCATTGGAAACTGTTTACGCCATGATCTTACTATGCTGCTAGCTTCTTGGTGCAATCTCGAATGCACCGAGTACTTCAAATCGATTGAACTAAGGGATAACGATAGTGGAGGAGGAGCTTGCAATCGCAACTCCTCTTTTGTCTATTTGATAAAAAAAGACACAACGATGGTATCAGTACCACGGTATAATTATGAACGAACAGGAGGAATCCAAACGGGTCCAGTTTCTATGAAGAACCAAAACTCTGATGGATACAAAACTAGTGCTATCCCCAGAGCTCTGAAAGTTATTAATGGCCACAAGGAGGGTATAACCATGGAACAAATGATCGAAACAAATGAGATTCAAATAATAAGTCGTTCTTTTTCAGCCATCGGCATTAAATACGCATGCCGTCCCGATGAAAAAGGGGCAGAGATTCCAAAGGCGGTGGAATCGTTTCTGACTAGATTAGCAGAAATTGAGCACCGTACTGGCAATGGATTGATGATACATGGCTTCGGAATAGAAACAGGTGATAGCCAAAAAGAAAAATGGAGTGTTACTGCTGAAGTTAGCAAGATCGATCAAGTTCCTGCGGGCATGGATGCCGTAGAAATCCCAGTCACCCAGTATGCGTATTATCAGCATAAAAAGGGTATTTACAGCATCGGGGATGCTTATTCCAAGTTGCATACATGGATACTGGAGAATGGCGATTATGGTGACGGCTACATGGTGGAGGTATCTGATGATCATTTTCAAGTTGTTGGAGAAGATCGTGTGATCGATGTTTATGCTCCATTTCGTTATAGAAGTGAATGAGTTATAACAGCATCTCATTCTAACGAGGAACGATAGCTAATCACACAGAACGGCAGCCGGCCAAACGATCGGCTGCCGTTGTTCGTTGAACCGGCAGGATAGCTTAGTCGTATGGGCGAATAACGGCTATGCCCGGAAAAGGTCAACCAATCACCGTGATTCGTATTGCTGACATAAACGGATAGGTCCGTGAGCGAATTGGTGCTGTTTATGTCCGGGTATTTTTATACGGCCTCAGCCTAATCATGAGCAATCCCCCGGCACGACAATGGTCCGCTGCAGGATAGTTATAACCATAAAGTACCATTTGCATCATTCCAAAGCAGTGTACAATAGGTGTGGTACTCAATCAAGGAGTGGTGATCCTAAGTATGGATGAAATATTAACTTTATTAAAATCAGAATATGGAATAGTTTCGAATACCTTCCCGTCCCCGGAGGCTTTTCCGCAAAGCGGCTTATTGTGTCGCAGGCGAGGACGGTGCCGAATACTTCCTAAAGGTATGTGACAAATTTTTGTCGACAACGCGCCCGCTTGTCGAACGTATCGACATCTATATGCCGGTGTTGGACCGGCTGTCGGCATCATCGACCCTACACGGGCGCTTACTAACGCCGGTTCTGGCGCGGGACGGGGCATATAAAGCCGATCGAATTATGTCACGGGGATGCACACGGTAACAATGTGATTCAGGGCGAGCGCCTTGTGCTGGCAGATTGGGAAGATCTACGTTTAGCACCTCCCGAGGCAGACCTGTTCATCTATGCGTGGCATCCGCACGGCAGTATGTTACTGGAAGCATACGCAGCCGCCCGGCAAGGTTATCGTATCAACCATGAACTTCTTTATTTCTACGTCTTACGCGGCGGATCGAGGACGTCTGGTTCAATATACAACGCTTGATTGAGAAGATCTCGGACGAAGCGGAGACGGCAAAGTTGCTTGACTATACAAGGCGGGGCATTGGGGAAATACCAGCGTTATATCGTGATAAACGATGATAAACGGGGAGACTCGAGTCGGCGATATTATGTTGTACATCCGGAGGATAAAAGAAAATGAACAATCATGATGAAAGGTTTGTAAAACCCGAAATACTGGCGCTTGTTTTGAGTAAAATGCTCGACAAGACGATAATCCGTGCAGATTATCAACTCAAAGAGTTGCAAGGCGGGACAGTAGGAGATGTTCGGCTTGTAACTGGCATGGTTGAAACTTCCGATGGTGAAAATTTGCCGTATAAGGTGATTTGGAAAACACAGAAAAAATTTGAGCGTTACGGTGATCCGGATTCATGGCGAAGGGAATACGACCTTTACGCATCAGATTTCAAAAAGGTTTTCTTCGACTCATTCCGTTGTCCGGAGTGTTATCACGCCGAAATAAATGGCGATGAGATTCAACTGTGGATGGAATATATTGATGGTGTGTCAGGCTTAAATCTGACCTTGGAAATGTATGAACGTATAGCCGAGGAATTGGGTCGATTTCAAGGCAAGCTGTATACTGAACGTCCAAACGTATTACAGAATCTGTCCAATTTAAGCAAGGTTGAGTTTACGAAAAACTACTATCTGCGCTATCGGTCATGGAAAGTTTTATATGATTACATACGCTCCGATGACTGCGAAATTCCAAAGCACCTGTGTAAAATGCTCTTAGACATGGATAACAATGTGGATGAAATATTCAATCGCATTGAAAAGCTGCCAATCGTGCTTTGCCACAGAGATTTTTGGGTGGCGAACATATTCTATTCGGACAGTAAAATCGTACTTATCGATTGGGATACCGCCGGATGGGGATACATGGGCGAGGATATCGCGAGTTTAATAACGGATGAAGCGGATGTCTGTCATATGATTGAATACTACCAAAAATGCATTCCGGCGTATTACAGGGGTTTTTCGGAATATGCGGATGTGTCCCATATCTCCGATCATTGTATCTATGAACTAATCCTTGCTATGTTCGGATACAGGCTTGTGGAGTGGTATAAATTCGCTGAGTCGCCCGAAGATAAATCAATGCACCTTAATACCTTGCAAAAAATCCATGAGATGAGAAATATGTAGATGAATATAACTATTCAGCCATTGATGTAGACAGAGTGCTTCCTGAATTCCAATCATTCCCCCTCGAGTCTAACATCTGGCCTGCTTAATTTATATTTAACGGCGGCTCGCTCCTCACCTATCCACTTCGCGAACGAGGAACGATAGCGCGGCGATGGAACCGATCCATCGCTTGTTTCGTCTCTGTACACTCCGCTCAACTACAGGGGGCATTAGATTAAATGGTTAACATAACTGTAAGAGCTATGAAAGAACATGAATATGATTTTTTTATGGATATGCAGTATGAGTCCATCTATATTTTGAAAGATAAGCCACCAAAAGAAGAACTTTTGAAAGCCCCAAATATTAAGAAATACAATGAAAAATGGGGAAGAAAAGGCGATAGAGTATTAATAGCCTACAAGGGGTATAGCCCTGTAGGGGCGGTTTGGTACCGATTATTCGATGAAAATGAAAAAGGTTATGGTTTTGTAGATAGTGATACTCCCGAGTTAGGTATCGCCATACTTTGCGAATACAGAAAACAAGGAATCGGACAGATATTAATGAATGCTATTATAAACCAAGCTAAACTTGACGGGTACAAATCGCTTTCTTTAAGTGTCGATCCAGAAAACACAGGGGCTGTTCGGTTATATTACAATCTCGGTTTTAAATACTGTGGTTTATCGGGAACCTCATGGACGATGAAATTAGATTTTATTTAATTGAATGGTTAAGCTATCGGAGTACAATAGCTGGATAACCTCATTACGGGCAGTAATAACGGGGAACGATAGCACAGAAGCAGGCTGCCGATTGGCGGCCTGTTTCACTACGGAGCGACGCAAGGCAAGCCTAACAGAAAAATCGGAGTTGACCTGGAGTCGCCTCCAGCATGTAGAATGCGGTATGAAAGGAGGTGGGCTCGTTGTACACGATCGGTCAAGTTGTAGAGCTGACGGGGTTTGGACACGATACGCTAAGGTATTACGAAAAAATCGGATTGCTCAAGCCGCAGCGCAAATCGCCAGGCGGCGTGCGCGCGTTTAGCGACGACGATCTCCAATTGCTGTCCGGACTGAAAGGTTTGAAACGGCTGGGATTGTCCTTGGAAGAAATCAAGACGTTCACGAGCACGAAACGCTGCGTGACCGAACGCTCGTCGATGCATGATGGAGACGAAGCCGTTCTCCGGGATCGAATCGTCCTGCTGACGGACAACTTGGTCCGGATGGAGACGCAGCGCCGCGAACTCGACGAACTGATCGATCGGACGAAAAACAACATTCGCCTGTACAACGAACTGTTGGATGGGACGCCGTAAACGTTGGATCGTTCCGGCGTTCTCGCCTCCGAGAACCCTTGCAGAGGAGATGCACGCATGAACATTGCAATAATCGGTTCGGGACACATTGGCGGTACGTTGGGGAAAGCTTGGGCGGCGAAAGGTCACTCGGTCACGTTCGGTTCGCGGGATCCGCAAAGCGAACGGATGCGTGCGCTGCTCGAGTTGATTGGCCCGAACGCCGCGACGGCGTCCGTCAAGGAAGCGGCCGCTATCGGCGAAGTCGTCGTATTGGCCGTTCCCGGCACGGAAATCGGGCGCGTGCTGGAGGAGGCGGAAGACCTACGGCGGAAAATTGTCATCAATGCGACCATTTTGTTCGACGGGCGATCGGCGGACGAGGAAGTGCGGAGGCTCGCAAACGGCGCACGCGTCGTACGGGCGTTCCATACGTCGACGTGGGAGGCGCTCGCGAACCCGCGGTTCGGCGTCGCGAACGCCACGCTCTTCATGAGCAGCGAGGACGAAGAAGCCAAGCAAACCGTTCTCCAGTTGGGCGCAGAAGCCGGATTCGACATGGTGGATACGGGGGGCGCGGACGCGATGGCCGAGATCGAGAAGGCGCTCTTTTCGTTCTGGACTGCGCTCTCGCCTCGGTTCGGACGCGACTACGCGATCCGGGTGTTGAGAAGGGAAGAAGTGCAGCCGTCTTAAACCGGGGCTGTACGGCAAAACGGGCCGTCTCGATTTTCCGTTTGCGGCGGTCCATTTTTGTTGGCCGAATCAATAAAAGAGGTGTGGGGAACGGGACACGATAGCGTAGAAAACTGATCATGGGGCCGCCGTGGATGATAATCGGGCGGCCCCATTAAGCTATCGGGAGTTATTTTCAAAGCTCTTGTTTTTATGCTCGAGACAATGGTAACATTTAATGAGAACATGCGTTTGTTTTCTTGCATTTTCCAACGGATAGGGGGAATAGGCGTGGTTGAAATCATTGAAAAAGAACAATTTCCGGTTATCGGAAAATTAAGAAAGGGGTTTGCTAATGAAGCTCCCCAATGGATACCATCATTATGGAAAGAAGCAAATAGCAACTTTATCGAGATAAACTTCGCCATCCATTATCAAGTGCAAGCGGCTCCCGTTTGTTTCGTTAAGGAGCCGATGAGTACATGATCCAATTAACGAACCGACAGGCACGGCAATTTCTGCTATTGAAGCACGGGCTGTTGGGCGAATATCAATTTGCCGGAAAGCAGGGAGTATTGGATTTTGTGCGGCAGGTCGGCTGTATTCAATACGATCCGATCGATGTTTGCGGAAAAAACGCCGAACTGGTGTTGCAGTCGCGAATCAAAGGATTTACCAAGAACATGCTCGCCGAGTTGCTGTATCAAGATAGAAGCCTTGTCGATTATCCCGACAAGAATTTGGCCATTATCCCTGTCGAGGACTGGCCGTATTTTGAGCGGTACAGGCAGGCCGCCCGACAACATGCCAAGCGCTATCCCGAAATGGAAGCGTTGATAGAGCAAGTACGGGCTCACATCCAAAATCACGGTGCGCTAAGTTCGGATGATCTAAAATTGGATGGAAATTTCGCTTGGCAATCGGCCATCCACTGGAGCAGCGGAAACAATACATCCCGGTCGGTGCTGGAGCAGATGTACTCGACAGGCGAGTTGATTATACATCACAAAAAAGGAACGCGTAAGTATTACGATATCGCCGAGAAGTACATACAGCCACATCTGCTGAATGCGCCGGAGCCGCTGGTGGGCGAGCTTGAGCATCACAAGTGGCGGGTACTGCGTCGAATCGGTGCTGTTGGCCTTTTATGGAATCGCGCATCCGATGCCTGGCTGAACATATGGGGATTGAAAGCGGAACAGCGCAACGAGGTTTTCCGCCTGCTGTTGCACGAAGCTCGCATTGTTGCTGTTGCCGTGGAACAAATGAAGGATTTACTGTACTGCCGCGTGGAGGACTTGCCGCTTATTGAAGCCGTCTTGCAAAATCCGGAGCCCAAATGGCGCTGCGAGCTGATTGCCCCACTAGATAATTTCATATGGGACAGAAAACTGATCAACGAATTGTTTGGATTCGATTACACCTGGGAGATTTCCACGCCTGCAATCAAACGAAAATTCGGCTATTATGTGTTGCCTCTACTATACGGAGAAAGCCTCATCGGACGAGCCGAGGTAATCGCGGAGCGAAAAGCCGGGACGCTCGTTGTTAAGAACATCTGGTACGAGAACGACAGAAAGCCAACAAAGCAATTGCGAACAGCCTTGAACAATTGTCTTCAAAATTTTGCATTATTCAACGGATGCGAGACGATTACGACAAAGTCTATGAACTGATATTTCCAGTTCCCCGGTAACATTTGCCGACAAGTTTCCGCGTACGAAATAGGTAAACCGACGCGTCCGGTAGCGCCTGTGTACATGAGTTTCTAGTGGGGGTTCAAGTGCGGCGGGCTAAACTAACGGGCAGTTTAAATTAGCAATCCATAAGAAACAACCCAAGCTGAAATGTGCTAAGCTGATTTGGAGAAACACGCAATAGAAATTCTGAGTACTGCCGACACTGTCATTTGAGGACGTGGGACTTATCAGGGAATGCACAGTTATTGGCCATCTGTGCCTTCGAACCCATCAGCTTCGCAATATGAACGGAATCATGCCGAGTGGATCGGAAAAGACAGCCAAAATCGTTTTTTCCACGACACTGGAGAAAGTCGAATGGAACAATTCCAGATTTGTGAAAGAAAATGTCAAGGAAGAGATCAAGAACCTCAAGCAACAGGCAGGCGTTGGAAACTAATAATTGGAGGGCGTTATTGAAATGGCTAAACTGATCTACGCTACTAACGTATCTTTGGACGGTTACATGGAGGACGAGCAAGGCAATTTAGAGTGGTCGATCGCCAATGACGAGACGTATGCGTTCTGGACTGACTTCCAACGGACGATTGGCACCTACCTCTACGGGCGTCGACTGTACGAGACGATGGTGTATTGGGAGACGGCGAGCACCGGCGGCGATCAACCGGAGTTTAGGCGGGAATTCGCGCAGATCTGGCGAGCGGCTGAGAAGATCGTGTATTCCCGGACGCTTCAGGCGGTGTCAAGCGCCAGGACGAGGATCGAGCGCGAATTCGATCCGAATGCGATCCGGCGGCTGAAGGAGTCCCCAGGAGCCGACATTACGATTGGCGGCCCCGAGCTTGCCGGGCAGGCGATGAGCGCGGGACTGATCGACGAGTTTCATCTTCTTCTTAATCCGATCGTCTTGGGTGGAGGTAAGCGAGCATTGCCGGACAACCTCCTCATGCGGCTCGAGCTGCTCGGTGAGCGCCGCTTCCGAAGCGGTGTTGTTCATCTTCACTACCGCGTGATCGTCTGACCGCGACGCTAGAGTGAAGTTCAGGAGATACGCTTTCGAGCTTACTATAATCAAGTGAAATTACGGAAGAAGGAAGTTATGAGCGGCTTCCATATTTGAACTAACGAAGTACGTTAGTTCAGTCAAGTTATTTACTCCTGTATTTTTGAAAGTCTCAGTTGTAGGTACAATAATAACAGAAAGTCTCAAATGAACTCGCACAAAGTCTCGTTCGTCCTGTTTGGGGTGAGCAAAGTTTTTAGAAAGGCTATGACTCGTTTAACGCAGTATTACAATCGGTTCCTGACGCAACTAGAAGGTTATTGGGTTTCGGCTTTAGACAGTTTACAGTGATGGTCATGATCGAAAACTACTGCCACCATGCACCAGATCCAAGAGAGACTGATGGACTGAAGGAAGAACAACCCTATGCACAAGCTATAATAAGAAACTACTTAAAAGGAGCACCGTTTCTTTTTAATGCAATTGAGGTGTAAGGCTGCCGGGGTACTAGGATCGGAGCCATTTCAGGATTTGAGTTAATTATAATTATTATTTCCCTATATTGTAGATGATCTTAATGCTATGATTGTGTTGCTGTAAAAATAAATCGTAACGAGGTGAGGACAATGAAAACAAAAAAATATACGTCTTGTCCTCATGTTGCTTTTTAGTTATTTTTTTACGAATACATCAGGCTCTGAGGGCAGGATTCACTCTCAGGGCTTTTATATTTAGGCAGAAGGAACGTTTATGCTTTCTTGCCGGTCTATGACAGCCACTTACGGAGTGGCTGTTATTTTTTTAGGACAAAAGGTTGGTCAAGGCAACAATAGTGGTTTTATTTTGATATTGGTTAGGATTTAATCGTTTATCTTTCAAATTGATCTGAACTCTATTAGGGGGAATATGTATTGATTTTGAATTATTTTGGATGGAATTCATTTTTCGCCATGTTCAAGCAGGCTCATACCTGGAGATTAAGGGGCGATCCGTTTCGTCGTTACCTTGTTCCAAAAGATAAGGGGCCCCCTTCATGAGATATCGTTTCAGCTTCGGCATCGTTTCCCGTTACTCACCGCTTTCCAATATGAAAGGATGATGCTTTATCAAAAGACTCGCTCAATATTTTCGCACATTACAATCCGGACAGTCATCTTACAATATGATTTATGAACCTGACCCAACCTATTGGAATAATGATGTCGCCTATTACATTGAACGGACACATAAACTCACACTGGATAAACCATGTATCACCATAAAAATACCTTTTGACCGTCTCGGCTTAGATGAAAATAGGGATCAAGTTGTTCTCTCAGATTTTGCCTTAAGAGAATGGGTTGATCATATTGAGGCGTTAAATGAAATGATTTATAACCGGTCACGACCTGATAAAGAAAATGGGGCTTTTTATTGTTTTCGTCCAACCAATGTGGTGTTGCAACGTAATGCATCCTTTGTCGAAGTCATCTCGGAAAAATGGTATCTATGCTTAATGATTACAGTTCAACTTCCATTCAGGAATAATGATAAAGCTATGCGCATGCTCTGCAAAATGCTTCCAAAAGAAGTGGAGAAGTTTATTGCCAAGTTTGATCTCATCAAATTAAATGTTGCCTATGAATTGGTAAAAAAACAAAATAGGATTCGCGAATGGCTGAAAACCAGTGATTATTGTGCGTTTATTGCGAATGGCAGCATTTTGCCAAGAAATAAAGACAACAGCGGGCCACTGGAGGGTGCTTTGCCTTTTACATCCCCGGAAGATGTTGAAGTTGAAATTTGTGGTTTGCGAGGAATGGGAATAAAACATGGCGTGACGGTCATCACCGGCGGTGGTTATTCGGGTAAAAGCACATTGTTGGATGCACTAAATTCGGGGATTTACAATCACAGCATAGGCGACGGACGAGAATTTGTGATTACAGATCAAAGTGCAATGGAAATATCTGCAGAGGAAGGCCGTCCCATAAAAAATATCAATATTACGCCTTTCATAAAATGGATACCCAATGGTTCGGCTGAACAGTTTTCAACTGACTACGCCTCAGGATCCACATCGCAAGCCGCAAATATTATGGAGGCCATCAACTACGGGTGTAAGCTTCTTCTTATTGATGAAGACAGAAGTGCGACGAATTTTATGATTCAAGACATCAAAATGCGTTCCTTAATCAAGCATGAACCCATTACACCTTTCACGGAACGTGTCAGGGAGCTTTATGAGTCCGTTGGCGTATCTTCCGTTCTTGTTATTGGAGGTAGCGGTGAATTTTTATCTGTTGCCGATCAAATCATCCTGATGGACAATTTTGTGCCCAAAAACGTAACCCAGGAAGCCAAAAAATTATGTGAATCCGACAAACCACGCGAGCGTATTCCCCTTACAAATTGGGAGATAGAAAGAAAAATAACCACCGATCACTTTTCGAGCTATCCACAGGGCAGTGGTACAGAAAAGCTGATGGTTTCAACCATGGGATACATGATGATAGGTGACGAACAAATTGATATCAGAGGGCTTTACAATATCACATCACACGCCCAGCTTGCAGCGATTGCCTTTTTAATTCGAAAAATCGCTATAAGTAATCAGGATCGCCTCATCTTTCTTCATGAAAAGATCAAAAAAGCTCTCGAAGATATGGAGAGAGAAGGCGTGGATATTGTATTTTCTTCCTTTTTTCCTGGTTTCGAAAGATGGCTTGAATTACCAAGAATTAATGAAGTATTATCTGTCATAAACCGAATGAAACATTTGACTTTTATTCAGCCTGAGCCCTCTGAACACCTCTAATTACGACATAAATATAGGCTGTATGCCGTTGAACGGGCAGTAAGAGCGGAATAAATCAATATATCTAAAATCACACTTAAATCCCTTAATTTATTACCCTTATAATATTAGGTAAAAAGAAAGAAGCGAGATTAATGCTAACGGAATGTCCTCGCATTATTCTAATTACCGGAATAATGGCGAGTGGAAAATCAACAGTAGCCCAGTTGCTCTCCGAACGGTACGAGAAATCGGTGCATTTACGGGGAGATATTTTCCGGAGAATGATTGTTAATAACCGTAAAGAGGTTCAACCAGACGCCGGAAGTGATGAATTGGATCAATTACGGCTACGTTATCGGTTGGCCGCGCAATCCGCTGATGCCTATTTTCAAGCAGGATTCACGGTTGTAGTTCAAGATGTCGTAATTGGTCCTATGTTGAATGAATTTATATCTTATATCCAAAGCAGCCCTTTTTATTTGGTGGTTCTTTGTCCAAACTCATCAGTTGTAACCCTAAGGGAATCTGGCCGTTTAAAGAAAGGCTATGGTGTTTGGACCGTTGAAGGGTTGGATAGTCTGCTGCGAAATGAAACACCTCGAATCGGAATGTGGTTGGACTCATCTGAATTGACCCCTGAAGAAACCGTTAATGAAATTATAACGAGCCTGCAAAATGAGGCATTTCTTAAATAAAAGATTGCAGGATAATGCAACAAAAGCTTGCTTAAGTTTAAATTCGCTGATTATAATTTGGTATGTGCGACTGGCGTAAACGTGGAGAACCACGAGGGAGCACATCTATCATCTGCCGTACGCCTGGGCGAAGTATTCGGTCTTAGACTGAATGCTTTTATTTCTTTTATGGGAGATGATGAAATGGAACAGGCACGGCAAGGAAGAAATGTAGCAGTATTCATTTTTGAACAGGTTGAACCTTTGGATTTTGCAGGACCATTTGAAGTTTTTCTTGCAGGAAGTAATAGAGGGCAAGACTTCCAAGTTTACACTGTGGCGGAACATGACAGTCCGATAATTGCATTAGGAGGTCTAAGCATTAATCCGGCTTATACTATCGCTAACTGCCCTAAACCTGATCTATTGGTGATTCCTGGAGGGTGGGGTTCAAGAAAAGAAATGAACAATGAAACGATTACGAACTGGATCCGAGAAGTATCAGATGATATAGAAATCATCCTGTCTGTCTGTACAGGAGCCTTAATTTTAGCAAAAGCCAAGTTATTAGATGGTCTAAAAGTTACAACAAATCGCTCGGCTATTCATGAATTAAGGAATGTTGTACCAACTTCTACTGAGATAATTGAAGAAGCTCGTTATGTTGATAATGGGAAGATTGTATTATCCGCTGGAGTATCCGCTGGCATGGATGCTGCTTTGTATGTTGTAGAAAAATTACTGGGAGAAGATAGAGCTATAGAAGCTGCAAATATTATGGAATATGACTGGAAAAGAGATTAACTAAACGGGAACGATAGTTTTACACTAAACCAAGTTGATACTGCATTTTAGGGGGTTCAAAGTGTTATTTCAATCTGGAAATCTTCGAGTCCGTAAATTATCCAGTAAAGATGCGGGTTACCTGGTAAAGTGGCTTTCCGATCCAACAGTGCTGCAATATTACGGAGGAAGGGACCGTCCTCATAGTTTAGAGATGGTTAGGGAGATTTTTTTTAAAGAGGAAGATGATGAAATAAGATGCATTGTTGAATACGATTCTAACGAAATTGGCTATATTCAGTTCTACGAGCTGGATGAAGAAGGAAAAGAACGATTTGGTTATACAGAGGTTGAAGAAAAAATATATGGTACAGACCAATTTATTGGAGAACCAAATTATTGGAATAACGGGATAGGTAAATTATTAGTTAGTTCAATGGCGGAGTATTTAATAACTGCACTAGGTGCAAGTAAAATCGTTATGGACCCACAAACTTGGAACGCAAGAGCCATTGCGTGTTATGAAAAATGCGGGTTTAGAAAAGTAAAGTTATTACCTAACTACGAATGGACGGAAGGTGAACAACGAGATTCATGGCTAATGGAGTTTTCTAAGTAGTTACATCCCGGGTAGCTATTACGGCAACCGGCCAGCGCTACTCGATATAAGGGAATAGCGGTTGACAATAGTGGCCTATATTCGGCTTCCAGGATAGTGCGACGTTTGCGACAGAAGCATTTAGGATCATTAGAGGCAGGGTTGCGTCGTCTATCCCAACCTCTTTCTATTCATCATGCTCGCTCGCCGGTATTCGCTGGGCGAAAGGCCGGTGCGGCTTTTGAACATGCGGTTGAAGGAGGAGATGTTGCGGTAGCCGACCTGGCTGCCGATGGTTTGGATATGCAGATCGGTATCCAGCAACAGGAGTTGGGCATTTCTCAACCTGGTGTCATGCAGATGCTCGATGAAATTGAGTCCGGTCTTCTCCTTGATATAGGTCGAGAGGTATGAGGGGCTGAGCTGGAACTCCACCGCCAGGACATCCAGCGACAGATCCTCCATATAGCGTTCCTGAATCGCTTTCATGATCTGCTCGACGACAGGTTCTTCGGCGTCCTTCTTTTCCTTGATTAGCGAGGCCGCTCCCTTCAGATAGGCACCGAGCTCTTCGTTATACTCCGTAACCGTGCAACACAAATCCAACCGCTCAGCGGATAGATCCCATTGTCGGACCCGATCGGCAGGTAAGTTGCAGTGGAAAAGCAGCTGCCGTGTCTTGTCGATGATAGCTCCCGCCAAACGACGGAACGCCTCAAGGGAGTTTTCACGAAGGTCAAGTTCCTCGAGTGTCACGTGCGCCAAATTGACAAGTTCCTCCTCGTCTCCCACCATCATCGCCGCCACAAATTTCTGTTCACGTTGGAGCGTCCAGACTACGTCGTCATCGGATTTACCCGCACCAAGCAGGATCTGTGTCTCCTCAAGCGGACGAGCCTGCATGAGTATGCGCTGCAGCTGCTGGTAGGCTTCGTTCAACCGAATATCGGAACCGAACAGGGGGCTGATGGCGACAGTCACAAGTACATGCCTCGTATCCCGGTCGAAGATTTGCTTCAGTCCTTCCAGCAACGCCGGAATTTCGCCGCACGCGAGGCCGGGGACGATGGAGAGAAAGCGTCGCTGCTCCACCTGATAAGTCAATGAAGAAGGAACGTATTCGCCCGTAAGCCGTTCAATCTCCCCAACGATCGCACGCGAAATATCCTCCCTCATCCCTGCATCAGCCGCTAACCGAAAGCGAAGCTCGTAAAGTACGATCGTGTAATGTTCCTCCGACTCTACGAAATCAGCAAAACCTCCATCCCACCAATTAAGGGCGTTCCTTCGTATAGGGATCACTTCTTCTTGCTCTGGCTTGAGCCGCTCATTCCTCTCATTCACATTCACAAGATCTTCAAAGGGTCGAGAGACCGACAACTGCATCTGTCGAACAGGCGTGTAAATGTGCCGGCCCAGCAAATACGCGGCAAGTACCGCTAAACTCATCTCTGCCGCAACAATAAAGGCAATCGTTTGGTCGAGCGAAAGAGAGCTCCCATCCCCTACGGCGCCACGATTAACAGCTTCCAAGCTGGATTCGCTTCGGTCGGGAAACCGATCATCGGATACGTCAACCGGCGAGCCACCCGCGAGGAGAATCGCAGGAAGTTCACGCGTATCCATGGCCGTCGTGTACCTGAAGAACCGGTCCGGACCCATGATGGTCGCATTTACGTCAGTTTGCTCGTCAAGCATCGCAGCTCGCAGCCTGTCGGCGTCGATCATCGCAATCAGCATATAATCCGCGAAAGCCGGCTTGAAGGAATACGGGATTACGGTCATCGTACCTGTCTGATGCCGCGAGTTGCTCAGATGAACAGCCGGGTGCGATTCATATTCCGCTTTCCGTTCATATTGAGTGTTCCAATAGGCAAGGGAGTAGACCTCGCCAGAATAATCGGCAAGCAAGTCGGCTGCCTGGGCGGCTCCATTCTTGTCGACCGCAAGGGATGCGGATCGAAACGTCAGGATGAGATTGTCGATATAGAGATCCGATTCGCCGACGATCCGTAGAAACTCTTCGGCAACGGCACGGGTGTTCAGCATGGCCGGGTCCGTATGCGCAAGGAGCTGTTTGCGGAGCCTCACAACCTGGCGGTCGGTAAACTCCCGAGACAGCACGTCTTCTACCCGCTGAAAATGCGATTGATAGCGCTCGGCCATCATCTCCACGGTCAATTGGCTCATCTGGAGAGCATCAGCCTGGACGTGGCTTTTTACGAGGTAGACAATCAGCACATCGACGATGGCGAAGAGAACGATCATCAGAGCAAAACTGGCGGCGATTCGGCGTTTGAACCCATTCATGGCATGCGGCTCCTTCCTGGACGAACCGATTGTGCCCCTATTATAACGTATGTTGCCAGGGTTTCTTCGAAATCCGACGTTTAAGAGATTGTTGACCGCTGGCCCCCCTATTTACAAACCGTCTAGTAATGAAGTAGCAATTACCCTCGACAAATCTACAAATTTCTTCATATCCGGTGTGATCTTGTGTTGAACCTCGGTCTTCAGACGGGGGCATAAGGACCGAGGTTGGGCGGATTTCAAGAAGCTTTGCACGTTTCAAGGTGCTCTCCTTCACACATTCTTAACAGTCCATTCAGAATGATCGGCAAGGATCGTAGAAGGTGTGAATAGCCCTTCCGGCAGCATCCCGGTAGAATCCATCGGTGGGGATATACCGCTAAGGAGGTGCGCCATACCGGTACGAACCAAATGAAGGTTAATCCAGATCCCTACATAACGATTAGGAAAGTGAGTGAAATCGTGATTACCAGACTTCCAAAACGTATAATCGCCCAAATCACTTCGATCGCACTGGCCGTCGGCTTGCTTGCACCTTCGATCGGTGTCGCGGAGTCAACTGCGCCCGGCACTTCCGTTCCGAACCTTCTGATTACGGAAGTAGTTCCGGACTCATCCAATATCAGCGGTGCAGACGGCTATGAATTCATTGAAGTTTACAACAACACGGATACCTCTATGAATTTTAAAGATTTCGATCTGGTCTACCGTTATCCCGCCGGCACCGAGACCGTTTGGCCGGCGCTTGCCTCGGATATTCCGATTCCGTCCCGGTCGGCCGTCGTGTTCTGGGTGATGAACGACGTCAACGGAAATGTACCGGCTGACAACTTCAATTCGAATTACGGCACCAGCCTGACTGAGCATGTCAACTTGTTCCGCGTCGACGGCGGCGGCGGGATGAGCAACAGCGCCGAGAGGGCGATAGTCATAAAAGATAAGAGCGGCAATGAAATCGTGACCGCTTCTTACCAAAACGATGCGCAGACAGTGGCCAATAAGGGCATTTTCTATAGCTACCCTAGAGATGGCGGCAAAGCGATGGTCATGGGCTCCGCGGGTGTGGAACCGGCTACGCCGGGATCGGTAACGGCGGCCCAAGTGCCGGGGCAGCCCAATACAGAGGTAGATCTGACGCCTCCGCAGCTCATCCATACGCCCATCCCGGCACTGGAAGCGCCGGCTGACACGACCGTTACGGCGCGCGTCTACGACAACAAGCAAGTGTCCGGCGTCAAGCTCTACTATCGGGCGAACGGCAGCGCCGACTTTACCGTAACCGACATGACGTACGGCACGGGGGGCGGCGACGGGTATGCGGAGTACGCCGCTCCGATTCCGAAATCGGCCATGACCGGGGCCCATTATATGGCCTATTATCTGGAGGCTTCGGACGGTGTGAACGTCACCCGCGTTCCGGCGGATCCGAACGATTTCCATACGATCCAGATCGGACAAGCGGGAGGGGGATCCGCTTCGGAATTTCTGATCACGGAGCTTGTGGCGCAGAACGCCGGCGCTGAAGATTACGAATACGTCGAGCTCTATAACAACACCGACCGGAACATCAACCTCCAAGACTACAAGCTGGTGTACGAGAACCGCAACGGCGGCGTAAGCCCCATCGATATTGCGGACGATTTCATCGTGCCTTCCAGGCAAACGGTGGTAGTCTGGCTGCAATCCTTCACCGCCCGGACGAAGACGATCGCGGATTTCAACGCGGTATACGGCTCGAATCTGAATGCGTCTCAGGTGCTGCCGCTCTTCTGGGCGGGCGTCGGCTTGCCGGACGCCGATGAAGGACGCGTCCTGCTTGCCGCCGATGCGACCAATCCGGTTCATCACGCCGCGGCCGGGGTTATTACGCAAGCCTGGTTCAGCATAACCCAGGACGAGGCGATGGACGACAAGAGCATCGTGTATGAATTTCCGCGGGACGGAAGCAACAAGATGGTAGAGCGGGCTTACGGCCAGAAGCCGACGCCGGGCGCCCTCCAGTACGCCCAGGTACCCGCAGCTCCGATCGAAGTGACGGAAGATACCGTGAAGCCTGTTATCGTGGATACGGCTTTCCGCGATGCCACGTCGGAATCGGACGACCCCGACGCCGAAGAGCCGGATGCCGTGTCGTATTCTACAGAGCTGACGGTGGAAGTGAAGGTGACCGACGAGCTTCCCGGCGAGGTGAAGCGGGTCAGCCTGTTCTATAAGCGGAACGGCGCGGCCGCGTACAAGAGGGTGAACCTGCTGCGTACCGGAACGGATACGTATGCGGCAGTCGTTCCCCGTTACGATTTGATTTACGCGGATTATATGGACTACTATCTGACCGCCTCGGACGGCTTCCAGTCCGTATCGACACTGGATAACGGCGGTGTTGCGAAGCGGCTGACCTTCGAGCGTCAGACCGAGCCTTTGGCGCTGAATGTCGAAGCGAATGCCTACATCCGCGGAAGCCAGGTGCTCGAGGGCATCAGCAAGACCGCCGGCAGCGCCATGACGCTGTCGATCGACGGGCAGCCGCTCGACGCGCAGTCTTCGCTGCCGCATGATGCTTACCTTCAGTTCGACGCGCATGACATCGAAGGTCCGGGCTACAAGAACGGCCTGTTCATCAACGATCAGCTGGTGACCTTCCTGCCGGCGGCAAACAATTACACAAAGGTGACGCTCGCACTGCCCAAGGGAATGCTGAAGCCCGGCGACAATACGATCTCCATCACATCGGGGAACAAAATCGACCCGAAGGGGCTGGAGGGCAATAACGACGACTTCTGGCTCGCGAACGTGCAGATTCTGAACTGGAACGGCGAGAATGTCGCGATCACGTCCGCCAAGAGCGTATCGGATCAAGGCGTCGTCAAACCGATCGCCGATCCCGCCGCACGCATTCAATTGAAAGATGCGCTGCCGCAGGTTCATTACACGATCCAAATGCCGGCTGATTCCTTCACGGCGGTATCCGCCACCGTAAATACGCAGGAGCTGCAGGACGGAGAGCACCTCTTCGGCTTGACGGACACGGCCGGTCATCGGGTCGAAACGAAAGCCGTCGTCGACAATACGGCTCCGGTCATCCATCGTCTGGGTGTAGAGGATGGCAAATCGTACAAAGGGCCGGTAACCCTGGAGGCCGACGCAGCCGACAGCACGTCCGGCGTGCAAGAGATCACCGCAGAGTTGGACGGACAAGCCGTTGAGCTTCCCGCCAAGAAAGATCTGGAGAAGGGCACCCATACGTTCGCTGTAACGGTGAAGGACCGCGCAGGAAATACGACGACACGATCGGTTTCCTTCGACACGACCAATGATCGTCCCGACCAGCCTTCGAACCCGCAGCCTTCCAAGGACATGACGGTTCGCGACGGGCATAAAGCGGACCTGAGCGTCCAGTTGACCGATCCGAACGGCGATGCGATGGACGTGACGTTCTATCAGGCGTATAAATACGATTTCGCCGGAGCCTCCGCTTCCGCGATCCATGCCTACTCGAATTCGACCGACCGCGAGCCGCCGCTGGAGCTGGCACCCGAAGGAGAGACGCCGTTCTCGGCCGATGCCATCGCCAACGTGAAGGAGCAGGACGGCAAGTATTTCGTGACCGATTCTCCGGGGCAGTTCCCGTATCATCGGTTCGATTTTACGCTGGAGGAAGATCCCGCGGCGGATGACGAGGTGGAAGTCACCTGGAACGGACACTCGCTGCCGGGCCGCCAAGTGACCATGTATACGTGGAACTACAAGACCAAGAAATGGGTATGGGCGGCTTCGGGCAACGGCGACAAGGATTTCGAACTGAAAGCAAAGGTCAACGCCGGAGACATGGTAAAGGATCGCGTGCTTCATGTGCTGATTCAAGACCTGTTCCCGTCTCCGGACGATGTGGACTTCACATTCGCCTGGGTCAGCGATACGCAGTACTATTCGGATTCGTACCCCGAAATTTACAAATCCATGATGCAATATATCGTGGACCAGAAGGAAGAGAAGAAGATTATCTACTCGATTCATACGGGCGACCTGATCGACGACTGGGACCGGCCGGACGAGTGGAAGGCGGCAAGCGACAGCATGAAGCTGCTGGATGACGCAGGCATGCCGTACGGCGTCGTGGCGGGCAACCATGACGTGCATTTCGCCGAGGCGGATTACAAGGAGTACTATAAGTACTTCGGCCGAAGCCGGTTCGAGAATCAGCCAACCTACGGCGACGATCTGAACAATAACCGGGATCATTACGACCTGGTCTCCCAGAACGGACAAGACTTCATCGTCATGTACCTGGGCTGGGACATTCGGGAGGAGACGGTGAAGTGGGCGAACGATATTCTGAAGAAATATCCTAACCGTTACGCGATCCTGGCGACCCACTCCTACATTTCGCCGAGCGGAGCTTATGGAGCGGACGGGTACGGGCAAAAGATTTGGGATGAAATCGTAGCGAAGAACAACAATGTGTTCATGGTGCTGTGCGGCCATTTCCACGGAGCGGCCTATAATGTCAAGCACGTCGGCGACCGCACCATTGTGGAGATGCTTGCGGATTACCAGTCGGGACGTCAGGGCGGATCGGGCTATATCCGGTTCCTGCAGTTCGACCTCGACAACCAGAAGATTCATGTCAATACGTATTCGCCGTATCTGAATGACGAGAACTTCTACGACGAGCCGGGCAAGGACGAGTTCGACATCGACTACCCGACGCGTCCGGTGGAGAAGCAAGTCGCAACCGATTATATCGGTGTCAATGTGTACACGAAAAAGGTCATAGGCGCCCGCCAGAAGGTGAAGAGCGGAACGACGGCCAGCGAAGACTGGAAGTCCCTGCCGTGGGATAAGGAGTTCAGCTGGTACGTGACCGTGAATGACGGCTTCGGCGGAAGCCGGGGGTCCGACGTCTGGCGATTCCGGATGGAAAAGCCGGGAAACTCCAGGAAGTAACGACTTAGAAAGTGATGGTAACGAGGCAGGCAGGGGGGGAAGCGGTCTTGGCGGACCGCTTTCGCCCGCCGCCTTCCAAATTGCTTGATTCGGAGGGTACGGATATGTTGGCTTGGCTTAACAAAACGCCTGCCGTCCGCAAGCTCCTGACGGTATGGGGCATTGCGGCTCTGCTGGTTATCGTTCTACCGCAAGGCGCCTTGGCGCACATGTCGACCGTCGGCTATTCGGATATTCAGGTGGCGGATCATGCCATCGATTATAAGCTGTATCTTGATCCGGCCGAAGTGGCGCAGTGGGTTGACAGCCACTCCGACGGCGTCTTCGTGCTGGGAGGCGGGAGCGAATCGAAAGCTTCCGGCGAAAAGGTAGGGTGGACGGAAAAGGACCTGCTGCCTATGGTCACCCGCTATCTCGAGGTACGAAACAACGGCAAGACGGGAACTCCCAAGTTAACGGACATCTCGCTGCAGAAGCGGCAGGGTACTTCCTATCTCTATATGAACCTTCACTATGCATTCAACGACCCCGTCGATACCTATACGATCCGGTACAACTTCTTCTTCGACGATCTGGATCCGCAGCATCAGAATTTCGCGACGCTGCATGCCGGCGATGCGAAGACGGACATCATCTTCAAGGCCGGGAACCGCACGGCCGAGGACCGAGCAGCGGCTACGGCGGGCCATCGGGTCACCACGAAGCTGACGGTGCCTGCCTGGGTGATGACCTTCACGGCATACGTCCGTCTCGGCATCGAGCATATCTGGACCGGCTACGACCACTTGCTCTTTATCGCCGCACTCATCCTGCTGAGGCAGCCGGTGCGCAACTATGTAAAGATCATAACGGCCTTTACGATCGGGCACAGCGTGACGATCGCGGTCGCCGCGTTGGATCTCGTCAGCATACCGCCCCGCATCGTCGAGCCATTGATCGCGCTCAGCATCGTGTATGTAGCCGTCGAAAACCTATGGAACAAGCAGCTCCAGTGGCGGTGGGCCGTGGCGCTCGGCTTCGGCTTGATCCACGGCTTCGGCTTCGCCCAAGTGCTGCAAGGCTCGCTCGGCGACCGCTATCTGTTGTCTTTGTTCTCGTTCAACCTCGGCGTCGAGCTCGGTCAGCTCACAGTGCTTGCCGTTCTGCTGCCGCTGCTCCTTCTGGCCAGCCGCACCGCTCGGTACCGCACCGCCGCCTACGCCGTCTCCGGGCTGATCGCCGCGGTAGGGCTGGTATGGTTTGTGGAGCGGACGGTGTTGTGAGGCGGTTCCAATTGTCGAACACCGATAAAAGGTGAAAGAAGGGTTCCTTCAGCCAATTATGGTTGTCGGGACACCTTCTTTTTTAGTTACGCTTTGATCTTTGCACACTAGCCCGAGGCGAGCGCATTTGAGTCACCTTTTCCATAAATAAAGTCACATTATCAAATAGCCGAAGACGGCGGTCAGTTGATTTAATGAAGACAGTGAAGAGGGAAAGGGGGGAACGCAGCATCCAATCGACATGACGGAGGGAGATGAGAGTGAACGGCCGGTACGGGAAGGGGCTGCATAGGCGGAAGAAAAAGGGATCATCCATCTAATTACGTGTGAAAGAGGTGTTCTTATGAAAAAAACGTTATCCATCCTGTTGTTGACTGCGCTGATGTTCGCATCCGTCGTTCCGTTCTGGGAAAAGGCGGCGAAGGCGGCTATCGTTGTAGTGTACGCGGAAGACTTCGAAGACACGAGCGTCGGTCAAGTGCCGGATGGCTGGACGGCCAGTACAGGCGCCAATTTGGTCGGCGTCGTCGAAGACGGTACCGGTAATCGGTATTTGGCATCGACGGAGAACGCCAACAACACGTCGAATGTGGCCAGCGTGAGCTTCTCTCCGGTCTCCTCGACGGTCACGGCGGAAATGCGCATATTGGCCCAGCAGACGACCGGGACGGCGTGGTTCACGCTGCGGGACAGCAGCGGGAACAAGGCGGTCGAGCTTGCGTTCGACCAGAATCGGTTGGCGCGCAAGCTGCCGAACAACACGCACAGCCAGCTGCGTACCTACACCGCGAACCAGTGGTACGCCATTCGCGTGGATATCGATTTGGCAGCACAGAATTACGATGTCGCGATCGATGGGGTTTCGTACGCTGCCAATGCACCGCTGATGAACACGGTTGCCGACGTTGCGCAATTCGACTTCTCGACGTACCGGTATCAGAGCGGCACGTTCCGGGTGGACGATATCGAAATCAGTGGAGAGAATGCGGTGCCGCAGGCGTCCAATGTCATGATCGCGGGCTCGCCCGAACCGGGTATGACGCTGACCGGCCAATACGCGTACACTGATGCGGAGTCGGACGCAGAAGGTGCGACAACGTTCCAATGGTATCGGGGGACATTGGCCAATGGCTCGAACAAAATCGCCATTAGCGGCGCCACATCGCAAACGTATACCGTGACGGCCGGAGATGAGGGACAGTATTTGTTCTTCGAGGTAATACCGGTTGCGGCGACGGGTGCCGCTCAAGGTACGGCCGTGCTGAGCGCTTCGTTATTGATCCCGACAGCGGCCGTGTATTCGGAGGATTTCCAGGGCACTACCGTCGGTCAGCTACCAGCGGGGTGGACGGCCACCACCGGCGCGAATGCCGTGACGGTAGCGGCCGATAGCGGGGGCAACCGGTATTTGAGCACGACCGAAAACGCCAACTCCGTTACGAACGAAGCTAAAGTCGGTTTCACGCCACTGACAGATGACGTTTCTATGGAAATGCGCATATTGGCCCAGCAGACGACCGGGTCGGCCTGGTTCACGCTGCGGGACAGCAACGGAGTAAAGGCGGTCGAGCTTGCGTTCGACCAGAACAGGCTGGCTCGCAAACTGCCGGACAATACGCATAGTACTCTGCAGAACTACACCGCCAACCAATGGTACGACATTCGCGTGGAAATCGATATGTCTGCACAGGTTTACGACGTGGAGATTAATGGAGTCCCAATGGCGAGCGGCGTTGCTCTAATGAACGCTGTCAGCGATATCGCCGAGTTCGGAGTTTCGACATACCGGTTCCAGAGCGGCACGTTCTTGGTAGACGACATCGTGATCGACGAGGAAGATTACGTACCGCCGCCGCAGGACCCGAATACGCACACCGGCTCGTGGGCGATGCGTTACGTCTCGGAAGGCAGCGGGCTTTGGTCCGGGCCGCATCAGGTCGTACAGGGCTTGCAGACTAACACCGTTTATAATGTATCCGCTTGGATCAAAGGGGTTAGCGGCATCAAGCTCGTGGCGAACACGACGAACTGGGCAACGATGATCGGGTCGAGTGCATCGGTTGCCGCCAACAATACATGGCAGCAAGTCTCGTTCTCGTTCAACTCGGGCTCTAACACGGCGATCGTCCTGCAAATTCAGACCACAGTAACGGGCGAAGGGGCGCTGTACATCGACGACTTCTCTTTGAACGCGCAGGGCGGCGGGTCTAATCTCATCTTGAACCCGTCGTTCGAAGGAGGCAATACGAGATGGAATGAAGTAAAGTCGCCTTACTTTATCGTGCGTCCGGCCATCGACCCGATCCCGGCTCCGCCGGCGAAGCCCTACTACAAGGGGGCCTGGTCCACGTATGAAGCGGAATGGGGACTGTTAGCCGGAGGTGCGACGCTCCGCACCCATTCGCCTGCGTCGGACGGCAAAGTGATCGATCTCAATGCAGTTAGCGAAAGCGTCCAGTTTACCGGTGCAGACGGGGGCAACAAGCTGAATCTCCGCTATTCGTCGCAAGCGGCAGGCACGATCAGCCTGTATGTGAACGGGAGCGACGCCGGCAATATTACGCTGGCGAACACTTCGGGCGCTTACGCGGAGCTGAGCATGCCGATCTCCATTGCGCCCGGGGCGACCGTGAAGCTGCAGTACGACAGCGGCGACACGGCCATCGGTTTCGATCTGCTGCGCATCTACTACCAGTATGAAGCCGAAAGCCTTACCCTGGGAGGGGGCGCGACGTCGTACGCGGATCCTTATGCATCCGGCGGCAATGCTGTCGGCGTCACGGCGAGCGGTGCCCAGGTCACTTTCACGAATGCAATGGCGATCGACGAGCTGGCCATTGGCTATGCGGCGACGAGCAGCGGCAGCGGCAGCCTTTACGTGAACGGCACGCATGTTAAAGATATTTCCTTCGCGGCTTCCGGCGCGATGAGTGGGCAGAACGCGTATTACGAGCAGAGCGTCTATGTCGACATCCCTGCAGGTGCTCAAGTGTCGGTACGGAGCAATGCGGGAGTGACGCCGTTTAATTTGGACTATATCAAAGTGGTACCGCGGAAGACGTACGATTCCAGCTACACCGACATGCCGGACGCTCCGACAATCATCGGAGCTTACGTAGGAAACAGCGTGTCGGGCGCCAATCAGTTCATGGGCTGGCTCGGACGGAACGATGTCGCTTTCCTCGGTTACGGCGGCGACGCGAGCTGGACCGACTTCAATAACAGCATATCGTGGGCGTCGGGCAGTGCCGTGTGGGGGCAGCTGAGCAACCGGATTTTGTGGTCCGTGCCGCTAATCCCGCATGAACGCCCGATGACCGGACAGTACGCCAACCTGGAGGACGCTGCCAAAGGCGTTTACAACGCCCGATACAAACGGGCAGCCGAGGTGTTGCTGTCGCGTAACGCCGATTTCGATGAAATTTATATCCGCACGGCTTGGGAGTTCAACGGGGGTTGGTTCCCGTGGACGATCGTCGCCGGCTCGGGCGAAATTCAGGAGAAGAAGCTTCAGGATTTCATCGGCGCCTATAGACAGTTCGTCAAGACGTTCCGGTCGGTATCGAACAAGTTCCGCTTCGACTGGTGCTTCAACGTCGGATCGCCGCCGTTAGGTCCGGAAGGAGCCTATCCGGGCGATAACTATGTGGACATCATCGGCATGGATATTTATGATGAACAGAACTACTCGCACATCTCCGATCCGGAAGAGCGGTTCCAGTATGCTCTGACGCGGCCGTACGGGATGAACTGGCATCGCGATTTCGCTTTGGCGCACGGGAAGAAGATGGCTTACTCCGAATGGGGAGTCGGCGGCAACGGTTCGGGGGACAGCGCGGACTACATGGAGCTGATGTACAACTGGATCGACTCCAACGACGTGGTGTACCAGACGTACTGGAACGCCACCTCCTCCTACAACGGCAGACTGAGCGACAATCAGTACCCGCAGGCGGGAGCCGTGTACCAGGATTTGTTCGGCAGCTACACCGGCGCTCCTCCCACGCAAAATACGACGGGCAATGTCATCGTGGGGGTGACGAGTCCGCTCGATCGGGGCGAAGGAGGCCAGCAAATTACGGTCACGACCATGCCTGCGGAGTTCAGGGGAATTGCACTCGACCCTGATGGTAATCCGTATGTGACCGGCGTCACCGTTACGCTGCAGAACGGCTCCGGTCAGTACATCAACCTGTCGAACGGAGCAACGAGTTCCACTCCAGTGTACAATAACACCACGTATAACAGCGGTACGGCCTACTGGAGCGTATCCTTGAACAGCCTCAGCTTGCCGGACGGGAATTACGCGATCCGGGTGTATGCGGATGACGGGGACGACAACATGATCGGCATCTGCAACTTCACGCTCGATACGTAGCGGAAAGAGAAAGGAGTTAAGCGCCGGCAAGGTGCTAACTCCTTTTTCTTATGGGCAGTGTTACGCAACTTTCCAAGTGCTGGAAGTGTAAAAGAATAAGGGGATAAAATGGTTACGTTCTAACTACATTCCCCGTAAGGGAGGAGATCACATAAAAAAGCTGTTAATACTATGTTCATCTCTAGGACTTCTTTTAGGTTGTTCGCATAGTGAAATGAAGCCCGATAGCCCAATACACACCACTCACCTGATGAAAGTCTCAATTGATCAACAAGATTACAAGCGCTTTACTCAGTTGTTTTCTGAGGGTAGGGCAAATAGTGTGCAAAAAACCGAATTTGAAGGGTTCAAGACACTAACCCCCGCTAGGACAATCTTCACTAATTATGAATTGTTAAGGTTTGATAATGGAAATATGCTTTTGGTTAGACTGACTCCCCCAAATGAAGATGGTGAAATTGAAATTGAGGATGTGAAAATAGTTCCAGAGGAAATGAAAAGGTTATTTGCCGACGAATAATTCAGAAGCTGTTGAGCTCTAACGTAGCGATATATTCCAGGAGGAGTAGCAATGAAATCAAATGTCTCGGAAATTGTCGTTGTCGAACGCCCTGAGATGAAGGCAATCGTATTGCGTACGATCGCTAACCAACGTGATGTACGTCAAGCATGGAAAGAAATTGAAAACGTTATGGCGGATCACTCTGGTAGGCTGAATACAGACGAAGGGCTAGTATTCATACCGGAGTGGCAATGGGCGACAAGGGTCGAAACCCTGTGGGTAGGAGTGGAAGTCAGATCTCTGGATCGTGTTCCGGAAGGGTTTGAAACGATAACCATCCCAGCTAAAAAATATGCCAAAACTACAGTGCGCGGTGACCGCAGTCAAATGGATCGCACTTACGATTCTTTGTGGAAATGGTTTGAAAGTGTGGGTTTTGAAAGAGATATGACAATAGGTTCGTATGGATATGAGATGAATCGTCTCATACCGGTAAATCCATTTCACATACCTGCAGATGTAATCGAGTATTTTGATTTCGATATTTATGCACCGGTAAAATAACGGACTCTATAAGTTCTACGAAAAGAGGACCGATGCAGCATTAGCGCTGCGCGGTCCCTTTTTTACTAGTCCGTCGATAGTAAAGGAAACGCCGGACACCATCTTTACGGTTGAAGCGTAATCGAAGCGATGCTGCCGTTTGTGCGGAAATCGTTGGTGTATGCGATCGTGGCAACCGCGTTCACAATCGTGCCGTCCGGCCCCTTCACCTTGATCGTCGGATTCGAGGTGTACCCCGAGCCGGGGTTGGTGATCGTGATACCGGTCAAGACCCCATCGGTCACGACGGCGGTGGCCGTTGCCCGTTCGTGCTTCCAGAGCTGGCCCTTGCTGCCGTTATAGCGGTAGTAATTGGACACTTCGTCCAAACGCTCATTCGTAATGCCGTAGGGAGCGAGGATGCTCATCAAGGCGGCTTTGTTGCGCTGAGCCTCTTCGGCCGTCGGGCCGCGATCCAGGCCTGCAGGCTTCACACCGCTGAACGCCTCTCGGAACACCTCCGTCGGGACGCCGAGGGCGGCTGCGATCAGGACGACCGGACGCCCGTGATCGACGGGATCGGTCTCGAATCCGCCGGAGATGGCCACCGTTTCATCGCCTTGCGGAGTGGCAGCGGGCTCGTGATTGGCCCCTGTGCCGCCCGGTGCAGGTGCGGGACGACCGCCGCGACCTCCGGGACCGTCGGATCCGGCAGCAGCGCCTGATGCAGTTGGATCTTGGCAAGGCTGGTCGCCATTCCTCTCACCCTTCCGTTCTCCCTGTTTAGGCTTTCCTTGCCCCGGAGGCTTCCGCTGGCCATCTTCCCGAGGCGGGGCTTTCTGCGTGCCTGGGTCAGGCGCGGTGTCGGCAGTCGCGACAGGGTCCGCCGCCAGCGCTTGGTTCCAACCGATCGCACTGCCTCCGCCTACTACCAACAGGGCTGCCACTGTTCCAATAACCATCGCTTTCGTTTTGTTTTTCATTTTCCTCGTTCCTCTCTTCATTTGGATTGTTCTTCCTTGACCCCTATCCTACAGAGACTTGGTGAAAATATGGTGAAAGCCGCAGGTCGTTCCGTTATACTTTTTTAAGAATCCTATTATTGGAAAAGGGGCTAAGGTATGAAGCTCTTGTTGGCGGAAGACGACCTGCGGTTGGGCGAGCTCACCGTGCACTTGCTGAAGAGGAAAACCGGCTGCACGATCGACTGGGTGACGACGGGGAGCGAAGCGTACGACTATGCGCAAGCTTCCAGCTACGACGTGGTCGTGCTCGACTGGATGATGCCGGAGGGAGACGGCCGCGAGACGTGCGACCGGTTGCGCAAGTCCGGGTACGGCGGAGCGATTCTCATGCTGACGGCCCGGGATGCGCTGCAGGACCGGGTGGAGGGGCTGGATGCGGGAGCCGACGATTATTTGGTGAAGCCGTTCGAGATGGATGAGCTGCTAGCGCGATTGCGGGCGCTGATGCGGCGCACCTTCGTTCCGCTGCAGGAGGATGTCATCCAGGTGCAAGATCTGGAGCTGCGGCGTACAAGTCAGATCGTCGCGTGGGGGGATCGAGTCATCCAATTGTCACCGCGCGAGTATCAGATTTTGGATCTGCTGCTGCAGAACAGAGGCCGCACCTTGACCCGCGAGGTGATCCTGGACAAGGTCTGGGGGCTGGACGCGGACGTGAACCTGAAGACGATCGACGCCACCGTGAAATTAATCCGCAAAAAGCTGGAGCCGACGGAATCCCGCGAGCTGATTCAGAGCGTGAGAGGCGTGGGGTACAAAGTCGATGCTTAAGTGGAGTTCGATCTCGAAGCGGCTCCTCGAAGCCGATCTGTTCGACCGGACGCGCCGCACGCTAACCCTGCAATACAGCGGGATGCTGATCCTGTTCCTCAGCCTGTTCGTCCTAATCGTTTATAGCCTGCTCTACCTGTTCATTTGGAACGATCAATTCCACCGTTTGAACGAGCTCGCGAACAGCGAGATCGACACTTTGCAGAGATGGGCCGATAAGGAGAGCGATCCCTATCGGCGTCCGCCGCGCGAGATCGAGGATGCGTTCTCGATCAGTTCGGACCAGTCGTTCTACTATTGGATCGCCGAGAACAGGAGCCTCCAGCTGGGGGATGAAATCCAGCCGGAGCTTCGCCCCCAGGTGATGGACCAAATCGCGCAAGGCCGGGTCAAGGGGAAGGGCATCAACAAGATCGCCCTGCAAACCGTAGTGAAGCCTTCTGCCGGGATGAAGGAGAGGCAGGAGGAGCAAGCCCGCTTCATCGTCGCCGTTCGGGAGCTAACGAAGAAGGGGGAACGCATCGGCACCTTGTACGTGGGCAAAGAAGTCACATTCCAGCATGACCTGTTCCGCTGGCTGCTGCTCCTCTTGATCGGGCTGGCGCTGCTGTTCTTCCTGCTGGCGCTCTGGTTCAGCCACCGGATGGCGCGGCGAGCGATTGTCCCCATCGCTCAGGCCTACACCAAACAGCGTGAATTCGTGGCCGACGCCTCCCATGAGCTGCGGACGCCGCTCAGCGTCCTGCTCTCCTCCATCGAGGCGCTTCAACTGGAGGAGGCGCTGGAGCGCGAGCCGTTCACCCGCCAAATGCTGAACGGGATGAAAGAGGAGGTCCGCTCCATCACCAAGCTGGCCGCGGGATTACTCCAGCTGGCCCGTTCCGACTCCGGAGAGCTCGTGCTGAACCGCTCGCGATTCTCGCTGAACGACGCGGCGGCCGAGGTCATTCGGAAGCTTCAGCCTTTGGCTCAAGCCAAGGATATTACGCTTCGTCTCCATGCACCGGGCGCGATCGAGGCGGATTGGGATGCGGAGAAAATGAATCAATTGCTCGTCCTGTTAATCGATAATGCCATTAAATATACGCCGGAGCGGGGGGACGTGGACGTGAGACTGGCCGAGAGCGCGGAAAAGGGGACGCGGTGGCTGACCGTCGAGGTGCAGGACAGCGGGATCGGCATCGAGCCAGAGGCTCTTTCGCGCATTTTCGACCGGTTCTACCGGCAGGACAAATCCCGAACTCGCCAGGAGGGCGGGCACGGGCTCGGCCTCTCCATCGCCAAGAGTCTCGTGGAGGCCGGACGGGGAACGATTCACGTCGACAGCAAGGTAGGCACGGGGAGTACGTTTAGGGTGAGATTGCCCCTGTAGCGCGGGTTCCGCCGGCGGAGCCGGAGCCTGGTCAGATGGGGGGCTATCGGGATCCAAGTAGGGGAACGCGTGGTGACAGTGTCGGGAGGTGAGTTAGTTTGATGGACGTGATGCAAAAGCAATATGAACTCGTTAGAAGCTCGAGGGGAGTTGTATTTCAATATTGTGAAAAAATGAGTTCATTCGATTTTGTCCAAGAAGTCGAAGCTTTTGGAAGAGGGAGTATTCGGAATACGCTCGTTCATATTGCAAACGTTTATGAATCATGGATCGGAAGGTTTTCGCTGAAGTCGTCTGACCCTTACACCCAACCTGATGAAATCTCAAGATATGCATCAGATGTTCCAACTCTTCCAAAGAATGGATTCGATAGTCGATATCTTTTTGCGGGAATATGGGGAAAGATTGGATCACCGAATTATTGGCACTCTTTCTTGGCGTTCAGAAGAGTTTGACCTGACAGCATTGGAACTGATGAGTCATGTGATAACACATGAATTTCACCATAAGGGGCAGATCATGACCATGGGGAGAATCCTTGGATACACTCCCCCTGACACGGATATTATACGTTTCCCTGATGAATAATTCCGAGCAGTCGCCCGGGGTTAGAAACGACGGCGTCTAATGAGGCGGCGCAGCGTTATGCCGGGCCCGGATATTAAACCTTGAGATTCAGGAGGTCTGGCGCATGAGTCAAGATAAGTTAATCCGAAAATTCGACAAACAGGCGAGCATATACGAAGCGAGAAGAAGACAGCGAACGGAAAGAGAATGGCGGGAAAAACTGATCCGTAACGCAAAAGGGCGAGTCCTTGAAGTTGCGGTCGGTGCAGGTGCCAATTTTCATTATTATCCCAAAGGCGTTGACTTGACGGCGGTCGATTTCAGTCCGGAGATGCTGAACAAGGCCAAGACGGCAGCCGCCGAGTATGGCATTCGTGCTGAATTTATTCTCTCCGATATTGAGTCGCTATCCTTTCCCGACGAGTCATTCGACACCGTTGTTTCCACATTATCCCTATGCGGATACGAAGACCCTAGCATCGTGCTCGAAGCCTTTCAAAGATGGTGCAAGCGCGATGGTCAGATCCTTCTGATGGAGCACGGAATCAGTTCCAATCCTCTGATCGGCGGTATCCAGACGCTAGTGAATCCCCTGTTTAAAAAGGTGATTGGCTGTCATTTCAATCGCGATATGGTTAAGATCCTTCAACAGTCCAAATTAAAGATTGAGAAAATCGAACACTATATGTTGGGTGCCGTTCACTTGGTTTGGGCTACGCCTGATAAGCATAATTGAAGCGCCGTAGAGGTGCTTTTTTCATTGATAGATAAGAATTGATATCCTAACGGTGGGCACCTACCTAAAGTGATGGGAATCCGAAGACCCGCCAGGATCCCCGAACGGCATTAGGGTGAAGCCCGTACTCACATTGCGCTAACTTTAGAGGGAAAACCTCCCTCTCATTGGGCCGATTTTACGACTTCCGGCGGCATCAAGGGGAAAACCTCCCTCTCTTTCCGAGCGAAAGCCCCGATTAGACCGATTCCGATTGAAAAAGAGGGAGAAATTCCTCTTCATGGAGCCGATCCGGCGGCCCAGCCATCGAAAAGGGGGAGAAATTCCCTCTCGTGATGAGAACGCAACGCAAAAGCAAAATTTTGGGCAGCGGTCGGAATCCCTCTGCCTGCCCACCTCACGCGCCAACTATACGCCAAGGCCCGTTTTTCTTCGAAATCCAGTCACTTCAGAAGGGTACGGAATTCCGGATATCCTCTCCAATCACAGTTCGCTGTTCCTTGAATTGTTTCAATGCGGCCACAATCAGGAAGCTGACGATGACGAGCAAAAGCCAGGAGCTGATCTTACCGACATCGACGAGACGCCAGGTGTCGGATTGATTCGGGTATTCCCACGCGCTATAGAAGGTCGCGATATTCTCCGCAATCCAAATAAAAAAGCCGATCAGCGTGAAAGAAAGGGCAAGCGGCATCCGGTACCGATAACCGCCGATCTCAAAGGTAACCCAGGTTCGCCAGAATACAAGCAGCACCAAAGCCGACAACCACCAACGAATGTCGATCCAATAATGGTGCGTGAAGAAATTCAAGTAGATGGAAGCCGCAAGCGGGGTTACCAGCCAGAACGAAGGCCAATGAACAAGGTCGACCTTCAGGCGCCGCCAGGCTTGGCACAAGTAGCTGGCCACGCTGGCATACATAAATCCGCTGTAGAGGGGGACTCCGCCCACTTTCGTCCAGCCTTCCTCCGGGTACGACCAGGACCCCTTGTGGACCTTGAACAGTTCCAGAGCCAAGCCGATCAGGTGAAAGACGGTGATCACTTTCAGCTCGTCGCGGGTTTCCAGTCCGGAACGCAGCATCCAGATTTGCATGGCTAGGCAAATGAGTAGCAGCCAGTCGTAACGGGGCAACCAAGGCAGGGGAATGTGTTGGGTCAGGGCCAGTGAGGCAAAGATGACCACGGGAAATACGCAGGACAGCGCTTGCTGCCAGCCGAAGCGAACCAGCTGCAGCAGGGGATGCCGTAAACGGCTTTGCATAAGTTTCTCCCTTTCTAGATGAATAATGGCGAGCTTCTGTATTACATTGTATAACAGCTAAAATATATTGTAAAACGATAAATTTTATGTTAAATTCAATGTGGCCAACGTATTCATCCATTTAAGGAGGATCTTGATGAGCAGCGAACCTATCATCAGCTTGCGTCATGTGACCAAACGGGTCGGCCGGACCACTATAATTGACGACCTTACGTTTGACGTGCCGCCCGGCGAGATTTTCGGCTTCCTCGGCCCGAACGGGGCGGGCAAAACAACCACGATCCGCATGATCGTCGGACTGATGTCGCTCACCAAGGGGCAAATCCTGATCAAGGGAAAAGATATCAAAACCGAATTCGAGCAAGCGATCCGGCACGTGGGCGCCATCGTGGAAAATCCGGAAATGTACAAGTATTTGAGCGGATACCAAAACCTCGTTCATTACGCCCGCATGGTGCCGGGAGTAACCAAGGAACGCATCGACGAAGTGGTTTCACGGGTCAGGTTGGATAACCGCATCCACGACAAAGTGAAAAAGTACTCCCTCGGCATGCGCCAGCGTCTGGGTGTCGCCCAAGCGCTGCTGCACCGGCCGTCCCTGCTGATTCTTGACGAGCCGACGAACGGTCTGGACCCTGCGGGAATTCGCGAGCTGCGCGATTATTTGCGGCATTTGACCCGTACGGAGAAAATCACCGTTGTCGTCTCCAGCCATCTGTTGTCCGAGATGGAGCTCATGTGTGATCGGGTCGCTATCCTCCAGCGGGGCAAGCTGGTCGATGTGAAGCCGATTCACCAGTTTACCCAGGCGAGCGACCGGACTCATACTTATCTGATCGAAGCGCAGCCGCCGGAGCAGGCGCTGGAAGCCCTGAGGCAGATGGATAGAGTCCAGGGGGTTAAGCTCGCCCAGGAAGGACTCGTCGAGGTCACGACCGAGCGGGATTGCATCCCGGAGCTTCTGGCCGGGCTGATGCAGAACGATGTTCGCATTTTTGGCGTGCAGCAGGTTCGTCTGTCTCTAGAGGATCGATTCCTGGAAATAACGGGGGGTGGGCAGATTGGTTAATCTGGTGCTCAATGAAAACATGAAAATCTACCGGCGGGCGAGAACGTGGATCTTGATCGGACTCATGGCCGCTTTAGTCCTTTTGGTCAACATAATGCAATGGCATTCCGATGGAAAAAAGGCGCAAGGGGAAGGCTGGCGGACCCAATTGCTGCAGGAAAAAGAGCACCGGATCGAACTTCTGAAGAAGCCCGATCTGGAAGAAGGGAACCGAACGTACAACCTGCAGCGGATTGCCGTCATCGACTATCACTTGGAGCATAATATACACACGACGGAAGGCACATTATGGGATGGCGTGAACGGTTCAGCCAATCTGGTTCTGATCATTACTGTCTTCACGATCATCATTGCGGGAGACAGTCTGGCGGGGGAATTCGCGTCCGGCACGATCAAGCTACTGCTCATCCGGCCGGCCAGCCGTTTCAAGATCCTTGTATCCAAGTATATCTCCATGCTGTTGTTCGGCATACTGCTGTTGCTCACGCTATTCCTCGTATCGTTCGCGGTGAACGGGATCTTGTACCGCTTTGGATTCATGGATCTGCCTTTAATCAGCGTCACTGCGGAAGGAATCGTCGTCGAAAAAAATATGGTGCTCAATCTGTGGAAAACGTATATGCTGAACGGGATTTCCACCGTTATGTATGTCACCATGGCGTTTATGATCTCATCCGCTTTCCGCAGCAGCACGATGGCCATCGGGATTTCCATTGGAACCTATTTTGCGGGCAATATTTTACTGGAGGCGCTGCATCGGTTCGATTGGAGCAAATTCCTGTTGTTCGCCAACACCGATCTTACCCAATACTTATCCGGGCATCCCTACCAAGAGGGAATGACGTTATCGTTCTCCATCGGGATGCTGGCGGTTTATTTCCTCGTGTTCAACCTGATTTCCTGGCTCATGTTTACACGAAGAGACGTAGCGGCTTAACATCGGATCTCAATCGAAAAATCGCAAAAAGTTTACAAGTTGGCCACTTCCCTATGAACTCTAGCATGTATAACTAGAGGAGGATCATAGAAAGTCCAGGGAGGCCAACATGAACACACCCCGCAAACGCAACCGATTCTTCCGACTAGTTCGCTTTGCTGCTTTTCTCCTCTTCCTCGCCCTACTAGCCGGCAAGCTAGTCAGCTGGGCCTCCGGAGACACGGGTTTATCTCCTTATCTCATGGCCAATCCGGACGAACGCCCTTCCCGAGCCACTTCCTCCAATGCCAATCCGAATCAAAAGATCAGAATCGTGATCGATCCGGGCCATGGCGGCAAAGATCCCGGCGCGGTTGGCAAAGATGGTAAAATGGAGAAGGACTACACCTTATCGCTGGGTTTGAAAGCAGCCGATCTGCTGCGCCAAGATTCACGGTTCGAAATCAAAATGACCCGGACGGACGACACCTTCGTCGAGCTGGAGGACCGGGCGCAGCTGGCCAATGAATGGCAGGCTGACGCTTTGATCTCCATCCACGGGAACACATACAAAGACCCGGCGGTGGGCGGGACGGAAACGTATTACCGCTATGAGAACGGATTGCCTTTGGCCGAGTCGCTGCATCGGCAGGTGGTGCAGCAGATGGGGTTCCGGGACCGCGAGGTCAGGGAGGATCGCTTGAAGGTGCTGACGCTTAGCGAGATGCCGGCCGCCTTGGTGGAAATCGGCTATTTGACGAATCCCGGGGAGGAAGCGGAAATGCTGGGTGCGGCCGGACAAGCCCGGGCGGCACAAGCCATTGCCGATGGCGTGAGAGACTATTTCAACAAACAGCCTTGAGCCTGCATATGAATTGGCATTTCCAACAAATGCTAACCGCAGCGGAAGGAAAGTCCGGTAGTCCAGTTAGCGAAAAAGCGGGAGGGCGAATGGAGAGGCACAAAATTGGAATTATCGAAGACGAGAGAGCCATCGCGGATCTCCTCGAATACGGATTGAAGCGGGAAGGCTTCTTGACCCGGAAGGCCTATAACGGCGCCGAAGGCTGGAGTATGGTCGAGTCGTTCCGGCCGGACCTGCTCCTCTTGGACTGGATGCTGCCGGATACGAGCGGGCTGGAAATCTGCAAGAAGGTGACCGCCGCGTACAACATCCCCATTGTCATGATTACGGCCAAATCCGATATTACCGATAAAATCCTGGGTCTTGAATTCGGAGCGGACGATTATATAACGAAGCCCTTCGATCTGCGCGAGGTCGTGGCGCGGATCCGCACGATTCTGCGGCGAATCGCGCAAGCGAACCGAACCGGAGCCGGAGCGGAGTCCCAAGACCCGGTCATCCGGATCAAGGACATTGTGATTTCCATGAACGAACGGCTCGTTCGCCGGAAGGAAGAGTGGGTCGATCTGACTCCGAAGGAATACGATCTGCTGCTGATGCTGGTTCAGAACCGGGGGGTCATTTTCAGCCGAAGCGAGCTGCTGGACCGCGTGTGGGGTTACGACTATGCCGGAGATACGCGAACGGTGGATACGCACATTCAGCGGCTGCGCAAGAAGCTGGGGCTGGGCGACCTGATCACCACCGTATTCAGCATCGGCTATAAATTCGAGAAGCAAGTGGACGTGTAGCATGCTGCGAACGATAAGAGCCAAGCTGCTCATCGGGTTTTTCCTGATCTTCCTCGTCTTCTTCCTGATCCTGAATCAAATGGTGGCCCGGAATATCGAATCCGGCAATCATAAGATCATCACCGACAACCTGATCGGCTTGAAAATCAACAGCACCGCTTACGTGCGTCAATCGTTTTTGATCCACCATTTCGCGAATGACGAGCTGTATTTCGGCCAAATCGCCGAAGAGATGGCCCAAGACTTGCAGCATGACACGTCGACCCGAATCGGCATGTACTCGCTGGCCGGGGAATTGTTGTATACGGACGACCCGACACTTTTCACGGCCGAGGGCGACGACCTGAAGCAGGCGTTACAAGGCAAAACCGCCTATACGATCACGGAAGCGGAGGGTACGGCTTCCGTGCTCTTCGCCTTCCCTGTCGCGGTTGAGGGCACCAAGGTTGGGATCATCCGGTTTGCCAAAGACTTCACGGTGCTCTATGAACAAAGTAATCAAATCCGGCGCACGATCTTCACGATCGCCATGGTCGTGTTCGCGGCCGCCTTCCTGTTCACCTATCTATTGTCGAGACACATCACCGTCCCCCTGGTCAAGCTGTCCAGAGCCTCCACGGAGGTCATGAACGGCAAGCTGGACACTCGCCTCTCCTTGGGACGCCAAGACGAGATCGGCCAGCTGTCCGCCAATCTGAACCGGATGATGGAGCGTATCCGGGATCAAATCGCCAGAATAGAGCAGGACCGGGATCAGCTCGAGGAGTTGAATCAAGTACGCAAACGGTTTTTCGACAATGTGACCCATGAGCTGAAGACGCCGCTCACCACCATCATGGGGTACGCCACCCTGATTCACGAGAACGAAGCCCGGGACCCCGAGCTGTTCGACAAAGGCATGACCCACATCAAGGAGGAGAGCCGGCGGTTGTACGACATGGTCCTGGAGCTGCTGGCCATGTCAAAGGAGACGTACGGGACGGAGACGCGGAGCTCGGTGGATGTCGGGGGCGTGCTGCGGGATGTCTGCGAGACGATGACGATCAAGGCTCAGCGGTATAAGAAAACGATTCGTTGCGAAGCCGAAGAAGGCTTATTCGTCTTGGGGCAGCCCGACAAGCTGCGCCGGCTGTTCATCAATCTGCTCGACAACGCCATCAAATACGGGTTTGCACACACGGATATCGAGGTGATCGCCCGGCTCGACCCCGGTAAGGTCCGGCTCGTCTTCTCCAATCGAGGGCCTGCGATCAGTCCCGAACAGCTGAGCCGTATCGTCGAGCCGTTCTATCGGGCGGATCCCCGGGTTCATGAAGCGGACAGCGCGGGACTCGGGCTTAGCATCAGTCAGGCGATTGTCGAGGAGCATCAGGGGAGCTTGCGGATCACCAGCGAGGGAGAGTTTATCCGCGTCTATATAGACCTTCCTTATGGGACAGCAGAAAAGGAGGGGAATGAATGATACGACGTCAGGCGAAGCTGGTTTCGCTCTTATTGGCCGTAACTCTGTCGCTTGCGGGCTGTATGGGCTTGGGTGGGGCGAGGTCGGAAACGATCGTCATCCCGGATACCGAGGAGCAATCGCAGGCCGGCGGTGACAATGCGCCGTTCGACGTCAAGACGATCTATCGCGTCATGAGCCAGGGGACAGTGGCAGGGGTTCCCCTGGGATGGCTCGACCAGGACGCTCTGCTCAGCCTAATGGGCGATTCATCCGGCGCTTCCAGTCTCGAGCGGGTCGATTATCCGTACGAGTCCCATCTGAAGTGGCGAGTGGCCGAGACCAAACCCGATTACATGTCCCTGTCGCCGAACGGACATTCCCTTGTACTGCTCGTCCCTCAGGCGGATGGCAGCTTCGCCTTGAAGCTCGTCTCGACGGCGAATCAGGAAGAGACAGCCCTCGGTCAGATCGGCATGTATCAGATCCGCTCTGTGAAGATGGGCTGGTCGAACAACGGCCGCTATTTCATCTACCTCAGCCGCAATGCCGTGCCCGGCGGAGATGAGATCCACGTTTACGATACAGCGACGAAATCGGCGAAACAATACACGGCTCCGGACTGGAAGCCGACGGATACGATCGCCTCCATCCATCTGTCGGACGACGCTGAGAGCGTGGCGGTGGTCAAGATATCGAACAGGACGTCGTATGTCCAATTCGGCGGCTGGAGCGGCTCAGAGTTGTCCACGAGCTATGAGCATTTCGCGGCCCGGGACAGTCGAGTGGAATGGATCCATGACGACCAGATTGCGTTCCTGGGACCGGAAGGGACCTTATACGCCTACGACCGGCGGAATGCCGCCCTGTCGATCCTGCTGGAGCAAACCGGCATGTTCCGCCTGTCGCCGGACCGCAAGTCGGTCGTCTATACGCAGGACAAGGATACGCTCTATGTGGCCTCCCTGTACGGCAACAACGTGCTGAACAAAACGCAAATTTTCCGCGGGCTCGTTCCGACGCTCATGGAGTGGAGTCCGGACGGCGGGAAGCTGCTGCTGGGCGGCTGGAAGCTCTATGAGCAGGAGAACCCGCGTCCGAGTCAACCCGCCCCGATCGGCATGCAGAACATGGTGATTGAATTCAAATAACGAAAGGGCCACTAGCGATTCCCAAAAATGCAATTTAGAAATGCAGACCGTCCAAAAAACGCTCTGCGTGCCGTACGGAAACCAGCTGTGCTTCGGTCGTCACACCGTAGCCGAAGCCGTGCTTGACCCCGGGAAGCACAACGAGCTTAGCGCGGCCGCCGGCTTCCCGCACTTTTTGGCAGTAAGCTTCAGAAGCTGCTAGAGGCGTCGTCGTGTCTTCGTCGCCGTTGATGACAAGCATGGGGATGTTGGCCGGCTGCGGCCAATCCACGGGCGATGCGGATCTATACAGCTCGCGGGCGTCAGCGAACGAGCTCCCGATCAGCTGGGCGTAAGATTGCTTTTCTCTCTTCAAATCCGTCACCGGGCAGTAGGCAATAACCGCACAGGGAAGCGTGTTCTTCTCCGTCAAGCCCGGCACGCTTCCCATCGAATCTCCGGGCTGAATAAGAGCCAGCAGCAGCGCCAAATGACCGCCGGCCGACGAGCCGAAGGCGGCGATCCGCTCCGGTTCGAACAAATACCGATCCGCATTCCACTTCAGAAAAGACATGCCGAGGCGGGCATCCTCGATCTGAGCCGGAAATTTGTATGGGCCGGATAGACGGTAACTCAAGGAGGCGCATGTGTAACCCAAGCCGCAAAAATGGGAGGCCAGGGAGTGAAACTGCTCTTTGCTGCCCGCGGACCAACCGCCGCCATGAATAAACAGAATGCACATCTTGGACGGATTACGTTCGGGCACGAACAGATCGATGTAGCGCATACCGTCGTCCGTGCCCGTGTATGGAATATTGAAATACGTGTTCATTTCATGCCTCCTGAATCGGAATGAAGCCCGCATGCCGTGCCGACAGGCACGGAAGCGGGCTTAGGGTCGTTACCGGCTGCCGCGCAAGGATTCGGAAAGCGCGCGAGCATCCGCTTCGAGAACGCTGCGGGCGGCATCCGTAGTTCGTTCGGAGAGCGCCGGATTGTTCAGGTGCTTAAGGAAATCCTCCAAATGCTTCGACGCTTGAGCGGGGATTTCTATCGCGATGAAATGCTCCGCCTGCTTCAGCGAATTCGTCAGTTGGGAGGAGATCGCAATGCCGATCTGGCCGTCTTGAACATATCGTTCCAGCTCGGCCTGAACCGTTTCCATCGTCACGGTTACCGTCACGGTTACCCGATTGGTCACGTACGTCACACCGTCAAAGACGAACGAGGCCCATACTTCGGCCGTCCCTGGATCGGCGGCCTTCAGCTTGCCGTCTTCGACACGAACCACATTCGAGTTGCTGCTGAAATATTGCGGATTTCTGCGCTCGATTTTGTCGACTGATCGGCCTTGCTCGAGCAGCAAGCTGACGGAAGGCTGTACGGGTTGCCCGCGGCTCAGCGACGTCGATTCCATTTTCAGCACGGCGCCGACCGGATCAAGAACCAGCTCCGGTATCGAGAGGCGGAGCAAGCTCGTGTCCTCCGTCAAATAGAAGTTTCCGAAATTGTCCTGTGCCAACCAGTTGCGGATTCCGACATCGCGAATGACCGTCATTTTCTTCGTTTCGGCATGGATGACGAAAAACCTGTTCGATTGCACCCCGTAGACGTTTCCGTCCGTGCCAATCTCGAATTGCGCATCCCGCCATACAGCCCCGGTGTATGTCCGCTGCACGATCGTCTGCGTATGGATTACCTTGCGGGTGTTCGGGTCGAAAATGAACAGAACGCCTTCCGCCGCTCCCCATATGTTCCCGTCGGGGCCGACGATCAATTCGGTAATCGCTCTTTTGCCGGGAACGGGCGCGATTTCGAACACCTTCTGCTTATTAGCCATGTCCCAGATGAACAGCTTCGCCTCTTTTGCGGTCGGATCCACGCCCAGTCCGCCCCATACATTCGAGCCGCCGTAAACAAGTCCGTCCTTATACGTGACGGCCGTCACGCTTTGTTGGTCGATGACGTTATGGTAAACTTCGCGCTCGCGCGTGGCAAAGTCATAAATGACAAGGGCTCCGCCCAAAAGGCCATACTTCGGAACCGTTCCGAGCACGAGCTTGCCTTCCTCCTCGAGAACGATGCCCCGCCCGCGGTCCTGCTCGCCGACGTCACTGACCGAGAACAGCAATCTCGGGTTCGGATCCGTTTGGTTATTGCGGTCCCACGGCCCATATTGGTCGAACTCGAATACTTTCATATTCGGGTAAGTGATGTAATACATGCTGTCCTTGAAGCTCAGAATCTTATCCGTTTGAGGAAGCCTTTGGCCGAGCCCCCTCGTCTCGTTCGTATATTCCTCCCGTTTGCCGGTCAGCGGGTCGTAAATGGCGTTGCCGCCCGACAGGTAGCCGCTCGTATGCACACGGCCGTCGTTCCCAACCTCCACCGTCTGCAGCTCCCCGGGTTCGCCTTCAATGTCGAGAATCGTGTATTTGGTTGTGCCGAGCTGCAAATTGTGCTTGAAGATCCGGCCTTCTCTGGTGATTCCGACCAGCGTGTAGCCGGGGAGCGCCGGATCGGCCAGCTGCGCGAAATGGAAGGCGTATGCTTCGCCGTCCGTATAGGCGTCAAGCGTCGTGTATTGCCTGGTGGCGGGGTCGTAGAATCCTACCTGGTTGTCGGACGTAAAGTACACTTTGCCGTCGACAGGCGAAGCCTGAGAGACAAGTCGAGAGGTTATGATGCCTTTGGTTTCGTCGAACTGGCCCGTTTTCAAATCGTAGCCGATCGTACCGCCCGGAGAGAAACGCATAAACAGCTTGTCGCCGGCGATTTCCATATCAAATATAAAATTCGATTCGGCAAATTGCGCGGGCACCGCAATTTCGGTTTTGACTCCGGTGTCCCGATCGAGCTTCACAAGCCGAGCGTTCGCGCCGATTCCGAAATAAGCGTCGTTGCGTGCGGCGTCGTACGCGACGGAGTAGGCGTAATATTCGTCGTCCAGAATGCGGCCCAGGCTTTTGTATTCGCCCGTGGCGGTGTTGTATTCGAACGCTTCGCTCCGGTTGTAGGTGCCCCCGATCAATATTCCGTCCGGTCCGGCCTTCATGTCGAACACCTGAGATCCGGCGACTCTGCGGATGTACTCCATCTTTTCGGTGCCCGGCACATATTTGAACATATGGCTAGGAGTTCCGGCCAAATAGACGGTGCCATCGGGCTCAACGACCAGCCCCCTAACGTAGGTGGACGAATATTCGGTGCCGTTTACGTTCGCGCTGACCGGAATTTGGGCGAGCAGCGTGTCCGTTTCCACGTCGATCACCAGAAGCTTGGCTACCGCGCCGTCCAAAGTGGAATAAGCGACCAGCCGGCCGGAGGCGTCGGTGCCGAACGCCGCGCGGTGCGTATTAACGGTATGAATCGTAGACCCTAAATTCGTCAAATCGTATGGAATGATTTCTCCCTGCTCTTCAGGCTTCAGGCTGAAATGCAAATCATCAAAGTAAGCCGCTCCCGTCGAGGCGGATGCCGTATACAGCAAAATTCGGGCGTAAGCCGCTTCGGCCGGCGCCTGCGCCTCCAAGCCGAAATCCGTCCATGTTAAGGAAGAAGGAAGGGCAATAAAATTCGCCTTCGGGATGAAGCCTGAAATGACATTGTCCGTCTCTTTCTTGTAATAGCGGAGGCCGGCGTAAATGGTGCCTCGCGCCTCCTTCGCTTTGCCGGCCAGCTGATACGTTCGGCCGGGCGTTACCTCAATCGGATCGCTGTACAGAACGATCGCGGCATTCGCGGCGTCGTCGGCCACATGCAGGCTGCTGTTGCCGCTGCTGCTCGTATCGTTTGTCACCTCTACGGCAATGCCGGGCTTAATCGCGGACGTTCCGCCGTTGATGTTCCAGCCTGGAATAGCGCCTTCTTCCTCGGACGGCGTTTCAAAGCCGGGGTTTGCCAGCAAATTCGGCATCGTTTCGTCGGCGTAGGCGCCGGAAGCGGGGAATACCAATGCCGCAATTAGGCTAAAGACGAAAAACAGACGGACTGCAAATGCTGCTTTCGCATGTTTGTCATTTATCTTCAAGGTAACGACCTCCTTGACGAGAGTGTTTGCATCTGAACCGGACGCTTTGTTATTTTCCGCTCTTGGCTAAGTCCATCGTTCTCTGGAGCCGGTCATTCGCTTCGCGCAGGGCCGTGTTGATATCGGTCCCGTTCAAGTAGGCGTCCAAAGCGGCCAAGGCTTCCTTATCGGCCGCACTTTGCTGGTTCGATTTCAACGTGGCGGGCGCGTACTTTTGCGGGAGGAACGATTTCGTATTGCGGCTCTCCAGCCAAGGTTTTCCTTTGCCGTAACTGCTGTTGATCGCCGGATCCTTCAACGCGGAGTAGCCTTGGTTTTCCGCGAGCTTCCATTTTTGAAATTCGGGAGATACGAGGTATTCGATAACCTCATACGCCGCCTCCTTATCTTTGCTGAGGCTCGTCAAATAGGCGTAATCCGTACGCGCCTGAGGGCCTACGCCCGGCTTCTCGGGAAGGAACGGCAGCTGCACGACATCCCAATTCATAGCGGAATCCTCGGCCGGAGCGCCGCTAAGGGAGGCGTACATCGCCGCGGTCTTGGTCTTGCCATAGGCGTCCGTCTGCGAGGCAAGGGTATATTTGTTGTTCGGGGGCTCATTCCCCGGGATCTTGTAGAAACGCGCCAGGTTCTCGAACGCCTTTTTGAAGTTCTCGTCCGTCATCAGCGCCTTGCCCGCCTTGTCATCCGTAAACGCCGCGGAATGCTGGTTCAAATACATCATGTGCTGGAACGACATGACGAGCCCTTTGTATTGAACGCCTCCTTCGTTGCGAGTCATCGTCCGGGCAAGCTCGTACAGCTGGTCCCAAGTCATGCCCTCTTTTGGGTAGGCAACGCCGAATTTGTCAAAAAGGTCCCGGTTGTACATCAAGCTGGCGGAGTTGATCCCTATCGGAAGTCCCCAAATGCCGCCGTTCGCCATCGCTCGCTGAAGCTCGATCGTGGTAGGTTCGAACTGAGTCAGATCGGTTTGATTCTGCTTGACGAGCGCGGTAATATCGTACTGGAGGTTATATGGAGTAAGAAAGATCGGCGTAAAAGCGTCGGAGGTAATGATGATGTCGACTACTTCCCCCGCGGCGAGCAACTCGGGAATACCGTTGCCGCTGCTTTGCATCACGTACTTGATCGTATAATTCGGGAATTTCTCCCGAACCTTGTCCCCGTATCTCTTGTCAAAGGTTTCCACGGCGACATTGTTCGTCGTCAAATAAAACGTAATCTCCGCCTTACGGTCCGTTACGCTCGGCTTATTCGCCGCAGACGGCGCACTCGTTCCCTCCGAGGACTTCGGTGTCCCGCCGCCGCTGCACGCGGCGGTAAACAGTAGAACAGCCGCTGCCGATAAGGCCAGCCAATTTTTCTTCATGCATAAAACCTCCCCATAGCTACATTTTATTTATTTGATCCGCATACCCTTGTTGCTCGAGACAAACGGTTCAAATCCATCAATGTCTTCAAAAAAAAAACGGTCGACGTAATCTAAGGAGTATTATGTAACCGATTTCATACTTGCGCGCTAATTGTTATCTAATTCATTTATAACGTATAATTCATCGATGATTTTGTCAATAATAAATTCATATTTAATTCACATTAATAAGATTCTATAACGCTATCTTCAGGTGACGAGGCTAGACGGAATCGAGCCACCAACCCGATTGTTAAAATATTAGCATCGGGCCAACCTGTTTCCGGACAGGTTTTATGATATAATCCAGATACGAATTACACCGCAAGCAGGATGGGGAGAATCAAACGATGACGCCAAAAAACAAGCCGAGCCGGAAAACGTTCCAGCGCCGTCTGGACGAGATGGTTGAATTGCTGAGAAAAGATATATTATCGGGCAAGATTCCTGCGGATAAGTTTTTGCCGTCGGAGGCCGAACTGGGGAAGCTTTATCAACTTAGCAACAATTCCGTGCGGAAAGGGCTCGAGGAGCTCGTACGCGACGGCTTGATCGAGAAAATTCCCAAAGTGGGCAACCGTGTTCTTCCCGTCGAGCCGGAATCCAAAACGGTTGTCCGGTTTGGCTATCATACTACGATCAATACGGAAACCGACATTGAATATTTGATTGGCGAGTTTCATAAGCGCTATCCGCACATCCAAGTACAGACGCTTAGTATACCGACCAACCACTTCTACACCTTCGCCAAAGAATATATGGATGCTCATCTATTGGATATCGTTACGATTAACGACTACAATTTCCAGTTACTTGAAGAGAATGAAGCCGTCGATATGCTGGAGCCGGTCCGGTATGATCCGGATCATTATCCATTCTTGGCCAAGCCTTTTACCTGCCAGGGCGAGCAGTTCGTGCAGCCGTTCATTTACGCGCCGCTGGTGCTCTGCTACAATCGGGACCACTTCGCGCAGAACGGACTGCAGGAGCCGGACAGCGGCTGGACATGGTCCGATCTGTTCCGCGCCGCAGAGAAGCTGGCCATTGAGAACGAAAGGTACGGCTTCCATTTTTCCATGCTGGCGCGGAACAGATGGCCGGTTTTTATGATCCAGAGCGGGATGTCCTTTGAGCCGGATCAATCGGGAAACTATAACCTTTACGGCACCAAGCTGATGGACAGCTTGGACATTTGCAAGGAGCTTTTAACGATGAAGGGCGTCTTTCCGACGGTGCTCTCGAAGAGCGAGGAGGATGCCGAGGAGTTATTCGCCCAGGGCAAGGTTTCGATCATCATGACGACGTATGCGGGCCTGAACGATTTGCGAAATGCGGACATCTCCTTTGACATTGCACCGTTGCCCACCAATTACGACTATAAGACGCTGATGATCATTATAGGGCTTACCGTTAACCGGAAATCAAAGGTAAAGGAGGCGGCGAGTCTGCTGTGTGAGTTCCTCACCTCCTATGAGGCGCAACTGATGATCCGTAAACGCACCCTTAGCATCCCGGCGAATAAAAGTGCGGCCGAGTGGACCGGGGAGGAAGCGCCGATGAACCGCCCGTCGCGATTCCGGATGTTCCGCGAAATCATTCCTACCTTCAGGTTGTCTTCCGACTTAAAGCTGAAGACCAAAGAGTTGAGTATCGTTTTGCGAGAAGCCCAGCTTTACTGGTCGGAGCTTCACGATAAAAAGACGATGTGCCGGAATATCGAGAACAAGCTGAGAGAATCGAGGCAGGAGCCTGTGAGTCAGTAATTGAATGGCTAAACGACGGAACCGGAATGCTGAACAATGACCTTGTCGTGCGGAGTGAAAGCCGTGCGAGCGAGGTCTTTTTTGTTGATATAAATTAAATATCAATTTGTATTGACAGATAAACGGAAAAGTCATACATTTTATATGAATTAGATACATGTTAGAAAGACGGTAAAGGAGGAAATTGGGCTTGAAGGCTGTTGTTAGTCAGCTTGGCAAAGTATCGCTAATGGAGCACCCGATTCCGGAGCTGAAGAAAAACCACGTGCTCGTGAAAACCTGTTATTCGACCGTAAGCCCGGGAACGGAATTGACCTCCATCAAGTCCATGCGGGAGCACCCGACACCGATCGGGTACAGCGCTTCCGGTATTGCGATCGATATCGGAGAAGGAGTTTCCGGGATCGAGAAGGATCAGCCGGTTGCCTGTTACGGCGGACCGTTCGTCCGGCATTCGGAATATATCCTCGTACCCAAACAGCTTGTGGCGCCCGTACCCTCTTCTGTAAATTTATCCGACGCGTCCACTGTCGGCATTGGAGTAATCGCTATGCATGCGCTCAGGCTGTCCGGGCTTCAATTCGGTGAAAGCGCTGTAGTAATCGGCCTCGGAATAATCGGGCAGCTGCTATGCAGAATCGCCGCATCTGCCGGTATTCATGTCATAGCCGTCGACCTGCTCCCCAATCGCAGGGCGGCCTTAAGCGCCACGCCTTACGTGAACATTTGCGCCGGCACGGAGGAGGTTCCGGAGTTGCTGCGAACGATCACCCGGGGGATAGGGGCGGATGCCGTATTCCATTGCATCGGCGGGAAGCAGAAGGAGCTGCTTGACAACAGCTTTAAGTGGCTGAGGGATCGGGGGAAAATGATCATTGTAGGCGATCTGCAGATGGAGTTTACCCGTTCGGCGATGTTCCATAAGGAAGCGCAGCTGATCGTATCCCGTGCCGGCGGCCCCGGCCGGTACGATGAGGTCTATGAGAAGGATGGAATCGATTACCCGTCCGGTTATGTGAGGTGGACGGAGGGGCGCAACATGCAGGCTTATCTACGTATGCTGGAGCTGGGGCAGGTCCGGCTGGAGCCTGAGCTGCTCCGGCACTTCCCCTTGGAAGAGGCGGACCGATTGTACGAACGCTATCTGGAGACACCGGACAGTTTGATCGGAGCCGTTATCCAATATCAGTAATTCATCGACTTTCGGCAGGCAGACTCAATCATCCGGAATGATGGAGGTTAATGACGATGAAAGTAAAACGATGGTCCATTGCGGTAAAAGTGATGCTGGCACTATGTTTGCTATCCCCCGTTTGGGCTGGAGGCTCATCTGGCAGGATCGTGCAGGCGGCGGGGCCGAACCTGCTGCTCAATCCCAGCTTTGAGATGGAGGGAGACAGCGATCGGCCTATCCCGGGCTGGAATCTCCGGACGAAAGCGGCGGGCATCACGATGGAAGTAACCGATGCTCTTAGCGCAGAGGGAAATAACAGTTTGATCGTCGGGGATCAATCCACTTCGACCGCAGTCGTCGCTTACAGCGACCCGGTGGAAATTAACGGCGGCGATTCGCTGCTGCTCCGGTTTAAAGCCATTCAAACGACAGGGACGGTTTATGTAGGGATCCGCACTTATACAAGCGCCGCTGACAATGTGGTCAACGCCTCGCTTACGAACAAATTCGTTCAGCTAACGCCTGCATCGGCATGGACGGAGTTTATGGTTGAAGCGGATGCGGCGGAAACGGCCACCGTCGCCAGAGTTCTGGTGTATAGCCAAAATAGCGGGAAAGGATCTGCGATTGTGGACGATATGCATTTAAGTCTGGTTGAGGATTCAAACATTCCTTACGAATTAACGAACCTGGGACAGTTCGTACACAACGTGGATATCTCGCGGGCGGTGTTTCATCGCGAGCCGTCCGGCCGAACGCTCGCATACGCGACCTTATCGGGAATCCCGGCGAAGCTGCTCGTCATCGATGTGGAGTCGGAAACGGTACTCAAGCAAATCACGGTAGAGGACACGATAGGCAGCACCTATTATAAAGGCGAGCATCTGCGCGGTCTTGCGGTTCAGCCTGATGGAACGGTGTACATAGCCGGAACTCCGACCAATCTGTTCAAGTATATTCCGGGCGAAGACAAGGTTCATTTCGTTAAAAAGCTGCCAGGCTCCGCCATGTTCGACCTAAAAAACGGACCGGAGGGCATTCTGATCGGCGGAACTTATAACCGCAACGAAACCTTCGAATACAACACAGTTACCGGAGAGCTGATCAATATGGGCCGTGCGACTCCGGAGGAGTTCTATGCCTACTCGGTTGCTTACGACGAGCTGCGAAACGATTATTATTTCGGCATCGGCTCCCATGCTCATGTCATCCGTTACGACCGGGACACCGGGGAAAAGTCCGAAATTGCGATTCCCGAAAAATTCGCGTCCGCCCAGTTCGTCTGGGATATGAAGGTCGTCCAGGATAAGATGTTCATGAGACTTTCTCCAGGAGCGACGCTGGCGCTGGATCTCAAGACCGGCGTGTTTGAGGAGACGGACGCTCAGATCACATCCAGACTCATTTCGCCCAAGTCCCCCGATGAGAACAGGGTATACTTTACGGCCGCATCGGAGCTCGGCTATTACGATTTCGATTCGAAGGAGTATCAAATGCTGGGAATCGATACGCTGGCGGACGCTAACGGCTTCACCTTTGCACAGCTGTCCGATCCGGAGTTTCCAGGCTATTCCCTAGTAGGAGTTATGGAAGGCCGGTTATTCAAATACAACCCCTCTACCGGAAAAGTGAAAAATGGATTCCTGCCGATCGCCGGGGAACCTAGCGGCTTGCATACCGTTTCAAAAGGACTTGACGGAGTTATGCATACGAGCGCTTTCCTGGTAGGCGGCGTGGCGATGTACGACCCCGTAACCAGCATCAAGCAAGAATATTCCAAAACGACCGTCGGGAAAGAACAGACCGTACCGGGTACGCAAGCCGATAAAATTTATAGCTACAAGGATAAAATCTATTATGTGACTTATACCGGTATGCGCGTCTACGAATATGATCAGTCGCTGCCTTGGGATATGCAGAGTCCGACGGCGCCGAATCCGAGATTTTTGTTCACCGCGTCCGATGTGGGTCTTCAGGACCGTGGGCTTGCGGGAACGATCATGCCGAATGAGGGCAAGCTCGTCATTGGAACCGTTCCGAAGTACGGATATCTTGGCGGTGCCCTGGTGATCTACGATTTGGAGTCGCACGAGCGGGAAGTTTATCACAATGTCATTCCGAATCAAAGCGTAACGGCCGTTACGTACAAGGACGGTCTCATCTATGCCGGCTCGAACGTATGGGGCGGACTGGGCATCAACCCGACCGAAACGGAAGCGAAGCTGTTTATTTGGGACCCGGTGAAAAAAGAAAAGGTGTTTGAAATGGTTCCGGTTCCCGGCAAGAAAGGGATTACCGAGCTGATTGTCGGACCGGACGGCAACATTTGGGGCTCAGCGGAAGGCGATCTGTTTATCTTTAATCCCGAAACCAAAGCAGTGGTGCATAGACAAAATCTCATGTCCCGCTCTTATACCAGCGCGGTATGGCGGGATGCCGAGTTCCAAGTCGGAACCGACGGCAACGTTTATGGCTCCCAGGCCGGTCAGTTTTTCGTCATTGACGCCGTCACGAAGCAAAAGCAAGTGATTCGAAAATCAGGCAAAACCAATAAGCTCGGGCAGGACGATTTCGGACGGTTTTATCTGACGGAGGATACCGATTTGCTTCGGATAACGATTCCAGGCGTAGCGGTAAGCCCTATTGGCGCGAAGCTCGACTTATCGGCAACAAGCCTGACGAGAGGCGCGACGGCGAATCCGTCGATCACGGGACTATTGGAAAAGAACCGCGCCATCCAGAAGCTGGAGCGTAGAAGCCCGGAATATTTCAGCAGCGATGCTTCCATCGTTTTCTTCGAAAACGGCAGGTTGGTTGCCAAAAACCCGGGAACGGCGGAGGTCTGGGCGAGAATTGCCATTGAAGGAAGCACATTCGAAACCAATCGGATCCCCGTTTCCGTTACGGTGACGCCGGACTCGCTGCAGCAAGAGCTGCATGCATTCATTCAAGCCGGAAAGATCCAGACGGCACCGGCGAGCCAGCTCGAGAATGCGTTAAAGCAAGCGCGCTTCTTCCTGGATCAAGGGGAGAAGGAAAAAGCCGTCAAGCATCTGGTGGATTTCCACAAGCATTTGGTGAACCCGGCCATGTCCGGCCAGCTGACACAGGATGCAAGAGATCCATTGGGTATCGACGTGCAAAGCTTGTTGGGAAGCTAGCATGGAATAACTTCTATCTTAGGGGGCTGTAAAATGAAGAGATTGAATCAGATCGTCGCTCTGTCGCTGACATCCGCTTTGGTGCTTGCGGCATGCGGGAAAAGCGAGGTGCCGCCTGCAGACGCTCCGAATAACGGCAGCAGCGCGAAGCCGGCGCCCGAGACGAAAGAAAAGCTTTCGCTCAACTTTATGATTATCGCTCCGGCCAACAAGGATCTTCTTGCCGATAAGAGCCAGGATATTATCTTGAAGAAAATCCAAGAAAAGTTCAACGTCGATCTGAAGATCGATTACATTTCGAACCTAAACGATTTTCAAACAAAGCTGAACCTTCGTCTTTCTTCAGGCGACGTCCCGGATATGTTCCAGTCGGGCGGAGCCGAATCGAATAAGTACATTATCGATAAAATAACGGCCGATCTGACGAAATACGTATCGCCGCAAACGATGCCGAACTATTACAAGTATTGGATCAGCGAAACCGAAATGCAGCGATTTCAGGTTCAGAACGTTTTCATGAGAGCGCCGATTCTCTTTGACCGCGAGCAGTTTCTGTCCCACTATGTGAGAAAAGACTGGATCGATGCTTTAAATAAAAAAGACCCCAGCTTAAATCTGAAGGTTCCAACCAATTACGACGAATTCGTCGCCGTTGCGAGAGCGTTTACATTCAATGATCCGGATGGGAACGGGAAAAACGATACGTACGGCATTACGGCCGCCGCCGGCGGAGCCGCTATTCCTAAGGATTTTCCGGCATGGCTGAAGCATAACTTGAATCCCGGCTTTTACGTCGATGCCAATAATCAATTTATCGATTCGGGCAGCGATATTCGCGCATCCGCCGTATATGAGGATATCCGCAAGTTGATCGACATGAAGGTTGTGGATCCGAACTGGTATTTGCAAAAGAGCCCGCAGCACCTGGATAAGGTTCAGCAGGGGAAAGCCGGGATCTTCTACTCGACCGCGCGCGATGCTGTGTTCGAAAACGCGCCCAACAGCGTACAGAAAAAAACGAGGGACGTAACCGGAGTGGCCGCGGAGTTCGTGCCGTTCAACATAGCGCCGAACAACTTTATGAGCTATGCAGCGCTGCCGAGCACCCCGTTCATGATCAGTGCCAAATCGGATGAGAAAAAAGTGAAGCGGACGATTGAAATTCTGGATTGGCTGGCGAGCGAAGAAGGCTTTCTGTTGACCCACTATGGTGTGGAAGGGACGCACTACAAACGCGACGGCAAAAAAATCATTGTAGATGCCGCCGCCTATAAGAAGGATTTCACCGATAAAAATGGCTATAACGAAATTTACGCTGCCGTCTTCGGCAAAATCAGCCTCTCGCCGCTGGCTCTCGGGTTGGAGCTGGTGAATTCGGACGAAACCGACCGCGACCGTAAAATTTTGGAGCAGCTTCGGACTTACAAATATTCCGATCTAGGAACGAACGTGTCACCTGTTGAAGGGTATGACCTGGCGGGGTTCCGGAAGCAGCTGTACATTTACCAAGCGAAGGTGTTGCTTGAGGAGAAGGATTCCTCCAATTGGCCGAAGTACCGCGAAGAGCTGATGGGCCCAAAATATCACGGCAAAGAGTTGTTCGAGGGTTATGCGCAGCAAATCGGGGCCGCGTTGAAGAAGGACATTAAGTTTAAGTCCGCTAACTAATCGGTGCCTTTAGCCGAGAATGCAATTAGGAACTTAAGATCAGCCTGCAGAAATGCGGGCTGGTCTTTTTGTATATCCGGTGAAAGCCCGGGTCCGATGGTCCACCCGTTCGGACACATTTAGTTGACAACTTGGAGAAGGGACTGCCACATCCATAGCTTACAGTGGAATAGACGGCACCCCAATCTATTGGATAAGGATGGAGAGAAAGGATGAAACAAACGAAAATTTGGCTGGGACTCGGCTTGAGCTTGGCCATGATCGGGATGTCGGCTTGCAGCTCCAGTCCCTCGGGCGGCAATCCGCAAGGAACCGCCGGGACGGATACGGGACAGGCGGGCGAGACGCTCGCTCCCGTCCAGACGGGGACCGCTCCCGAGAGTTCGGGGAATGGCGGGAAGGCGACCATCGTGTTCTCCACCTTTTTCCCGAACGAACGACTGCAGCAGGCCAAGCGGAGCTATGAGGCGGCCCACCCGAACATCACCATCGAGTTGAAGGAAGTGAATGCGGACGATGCGCAGCTGGAAGCGGAAATGGAGAAATATATTACTTCGACGAACACCGCCATGTTGTCCGGCAAAGGCCCCGACATGCTCACCCTGGACGTCCTGCCGAGCGAAAAGTATGTGGGCCAGCACCTGCTGACCGATCTCAGCGGGCTGCTGAAGAAAGATCCCGGGTTCATCCGGGGCGATTATTTCAACAACATTCTGGAGAACAGCCAGACGAACGGCGGGTTGTACGGGATGCCGATCTCGTTCTTCCTGAACGTGCTGATCGGGAATGAAGGGGCGATCCAGCCGACGGGCGTGCAATTCGACGATAAGACGTGGACATGGGAGACGTACGCCGAGACGCTCAAGCAATTGAATCAAACAGGGCCGCTCAAAAGCGAGGCCCCCACTTCGGCTGGAATCATGCCCGCACAGGGCACAGAAGCGATGCAAGCGTTGCTGAGCGAAATGGTGAAGGAAAACTATACCCGCTTCGTGGACGAAGAAATACGGAAGGCCAACTTCGAGACGGCCGCTTTCACCGAAATGATGCAGATGGTGAAACGGATGTACGATGATGGAGTTTTCGCCGCGCAACGCGGTGGGGCCTACTTCACGCCCAGAAATATCAATTCGGCTTGGGATTATCTCGTGTCGATGAAAGAAACAGGTAAACAATCCAGGTTGTATGCCAAGCCTAGAGCAGAAGGAACGAAAGCCGGTGGCTATTTCTACCCTTACCTGAGCGTCGGAATCAACGAGAAATCACCGGTGAAACAGGAAGCCTGGGCTTTTCTCCAGTATCTGATGTCGGAGGAAGTGCAGCCTGCGCCGGAGCGGGCCGGCTTCCCGATCAACAAGAAGGTGTATCAGAAGCAAGTGCAGCAGCTCCTGAGCAGCGGCACGGTCAAAACCTATGAGCTGGGTCCTCTGCACGGAGCGTCGATCCCCGTCGATCCCGCCCAGCTGCAGCAGCTCGAAGGCTACTTGTCGGAATCCGTCCATCCGGTAGCGTTCCAGCCGACCAAGATCGAAGAGATCGTCCTGAAGGAGAGCCAAGCGTTCTTCAGCGGCCAGAAACCGGCGAGCGACGTGGCGAAGCTGATTCAGAACAAGGTTACGACGTACTTGAATGAATAAGCTGCGAAGGCCGGCTTGGCTGGGGAAGGACGGGGCGGCCGCTTGGCTCTTCTTGGCCCCCAGCGCAGCCGGGTTCCTCTTGTTCTACATCCTCCCATTCGGGATGGGGCTCTTGTATTCGTTCACCGATTCCACGATTGGCGGCCAGTTCGTAGGCTTCGACAATTACGCGGCGCTGCTCGCCAGCAGGTCGTTCCACAAGGCGGCCCTTAATACGCTGTTTTTCACCGGTGTGAGCGTCCCGCTGCTGGTGCTATTGTCTTTGAGCCTGGCGATGCTCTTGAACCGGCAGCTGATGCTGCGGAAATGGCTGCAGACGTCGTTTATCCTGCCGTTGGTCGTGCCGGTAGCCTCGATCATTATGGTTTGGCAAATCTTCTTTGATTGGAACGGCGCCGTGAACGCCTGGTGGAACAGCCATTACGGGAAACGCATCGATTGGCTGCAATCCGATGGGGCGATGGGGGTGCTAGCCGTTCTGTACATTTGGAAAAACATCGGCTACGACATGATCTTGTTCCTGGCCGGACTTCAGTCGATTCCCGTCTCGTACTATGAGACGGCGAGGATCGAGGGGGCGGGCCGGCTTCGCCAGCTATACCACATCACGCTGGTTTATTCGACCCCTACGATGGTCTTCGTCGTGCTGATCTCGATTCTGAATTCGTTCAAGGTGTTCCGCGAGACCTATCTGCTCGCCGGCGATTACCCGTATGACCGGATCTATATGCTGCAGCACTACATGAACAATATGTTCTTCACGCTGGATATCCAAAAGCTGACGGCCGCAGCCACCCTAATGGTCGTATGTATCCTGAGTCTGGTGTTCGTCCTGCTGGCCGTGGAACGCCGGTTCCAAAGCTTCATGGAATGAGAGGAGGGGACGGCGATGTTCAGACGGATTCCCGCTCTAAGCGTGACGGCCGTTCTAGCTATCGCGGCCTTGTTGACGCTCGGGCCCATTGTGCTCACCGTCACGAATTCGCTGATGACAGAGCAGGAGATCGAGCTGAATTATGATCCGGTCGGCAAAATGGCGAATGTGGCCGCCGGGGCACAACCGGCATTCGCGAATCTGAAATGGATTCCGGATTGGGTCACCTTGGATCAATATGCGGAAGTGCTGGTACGAAATCCGAAATTCCTGCGGATGTTCTGGAATTCGGCGGGACTGGTCGCACCCATCCTGCTGGGGCAAATGCTGGTCGGGTCGCTAGCGGCGTATGCTTTCGCCAAACTACGCTTTCGGGGAAGGGAGACCTGGTTTTTATGCTATTTATTGACGATGCTTATGCCTTTCCAGGTGACGTTGGTCCCGAACTATATCGTTTTGGACAAGCTGGAGCTCTTGAATACGAGAGCCGCAATCATCCTGCCGGGCATCTTCGGCGCGTTCGGCGTTTTCATGCTGCGTCAATTCATGAGCCAGATTCCGGGGGCGCTGTCGGAAGCCGCCCAGATGGACGGAGCCGGCCACCTCACGATATTCGTCCGGATCATTCTGCCGCTCGTACGGCCGGGACTCGCCGCACTCGCCGTGCTGCTGTTCGTCGATTACTGGAATATGGTCGAGCAGCCGCTAATTTTCCTGCAGGACGCCGTCCTGCAGCCGTTGTCTCTCTATCTGGCGCAGCTCGGCCAAGAAGCGCGAGGCGTCGTCTTCGCCGCCTCGGTGCTCTATATGAGTCCCATGATCTTGGTGTACCTCTACGCTCAAGCGCAGTTCATTGAAGGGGTACAGCTCTCCGGAATCAAGGGGTAGAGAGGAGGCGGGGACGCATCGAAGCGAACATCCGGATGGATGAGGAGAAGACCGGGAGCCGCAAACGTTGGCTTCATTGGATCTCGGGCTGCATGCTGGTCCTCTTAGCAGGCAGTACCTTGCTCAGCAATACGTTGTACTCCATGACATTGCCGAAGGTAAAGACGCAGACGGCCGGTCCGGGTCAGCTGGATCAGACGTATACCGGTCAAGGGATCATTCAGCCGGTGGAAGTGCGGGAACTTACGGGAAAGGCGGGTAGGATCGTTAAACGCGTGCTTGTAAAGGAGGGCGATACGGTCGAGAGAGGGGAGAATCTAGTAGAGTACGATACGCGGGATGCCTCGAGACAGCTGGAAACGGAGGAGGCGTTGTTGAAAAAGCTCCAGCTGTCGATCCAGCAGCTGGAGTACGCTTATATCATGGCCGAACAGAGCGGAGAGCAAGGGGGCATCCTGGCCGCCAAGACCGCCCTGGAGAGCGCCAAGCTCGATATCGACATCGAGCGGCTGCGGATCGAAGAGATGCAGGCCCAGCTGAGCGCGAATCAATGGTTGAAGGCGCCTTTCAGCGGGAAAGTATTAACGGTAAATGCCGAGGAGGGTGGGTCCGCTAACGCAGGCGATCCGGACATTCGGCTGGAGAATACGGCCCAAGGGTATCAGTTGGAACTGCAGCTTCCATCCGTCCTTGCTGCCGGATTCAAAATTGGAGATCCGATGGAGACGCACTTGCTCGGGCTGGATAACCGCACCTTGTCCGGCCAAATAGCCGGCTTGACCGTTTCGGCAACCGGCGACGCTATCGCGAAAGAAGCGGTTCCGATGATTCGGATGAAGGTGGCCCTTCAGGATGCGTCGCTCACGGGAGGAGAACAAGCCGAGGTGAAGGTTGTCCGCGCAGGAAAGCCCGGCACGCTGCTGCTCTCCAAAGCCGCAGTCCATAGCGATCCTGCCGGAACCTACGTGTACACGGTAGAGGAACGCAAGGGACCGTTAGGCAACGCCTTCTACGCCAAACGCAGAGAAGTGACGCTAGCCGGATCAACGGAGCAAGTGGCCGCGTTAGGCGAAGGGCTGTTCTCTCAAGAATCCATCATTATGGAAAGCAGCGAGCCTCTTCTGGACGGGAGCCGAGTACGAGTGCTGGGCCCGTAACGGACAGAATTCACGACAATAAGGCACTCTTCGCATTCTTTTGCGGGAGTGCCTATTCGCTATTATTTTCTTGAGAGAGCGGAGCTAGCGAGAGGCTTATGGACTCGTCGCTTGCATCCGCTGATCGAGCTGATCGAGCACGAGCGGCCAAGCCTGCTCGTGCCGATTCCGAGCCTCCTCCGAGGCGAACCCTTCGTGGACGAGCTGCAGTCGCGTTCCATTGTCGGATGCTTGCAGCTCAACCGTTACGACGGTCTCCGCGCCCTCGGTCCCGCCCGCGCCCGTCACCCAGGTCAGCTGGACGAGCCGGGAGGGCTCGAGTCGGAGGAATCGTCCGTAATGCGGATGACGCTGAGCGGCCGACTGCTCATCGACCCGGTAGACGGTCTCGAAGTAGAAGGGAGCGCCCGCTTCCGCTCTCATGCGGACCGTGCCCGGCTCGGCGAACCAACGGTCGAATTGTTCGGTCCAGGCTCGGTACAGCACGTCCGGCGAGGCTTGGAGATTGCGTGAAACCGACAGCCGATGCGGTCTTCCGGATAGATCCGGCGGCACGAGTGCAGGTCCGGTCAGCATATCCCGCAGTCGCAGCAGGCGCTTCTCCGTCCTATCGCCGAGCGTCTCGATCCACTTCTCCATCTCACCCAGACTATTAGGGGGAAGTGAATAGCGCTTGTCGCGGCCCTCTTGCTGAACCGATACTAAACCGGCCGCCTGCAGGACATTCAGGTGCTTGAGAATGCCTTGTCGAGTGATGGGGAAGAAGGCCGCCAATTCGGTGGCGGTTTTGGGAGTATGCTCGGCGAGCGTCTCCAGCAGCTTCCTGCGGATCGGCTCGCCCAGAGCGTTAAAGATGCGTTCCGCGCTCAATAGGGCAAGCTCCTTCCTTCCGCATGTGCCTTCAAGTTCTCCAGCGACATGGAGTATCCTTGCTCGACCCGCTCCCCTTCCTGCTGATTCGGATAACCGTTCTCGGTTATGGTCACGCGGGTCCCGCCTTGCTCTTCTTGAAGTATAAATGTGGTCACCATCTCGGGGGCCGTCGCATCCATCTCCCATCGAAGGGCAAAACGATGCGGCCGGTCCACCGTGACGATCTGAGCGCGAAGCGTTACGACTTCGATGCCGGAGTGGTAGGCGTTCGGCGAATGGTGGAAATACACTAGAGCTCCCACCTCCAGCTTAGGGATCTCCCAAGGCGAACCCGGTGCGTACCAGAGGGAGAGCTGCTCCGCTTCGGTAACCGCCAGCCAAACGCGTTCGCAAGGCGCTTCGACCCAGATCGTGCGTACAACCGTATACTGCTCCATGGCCTGCAATCCTCCTATGTGAAACTCTATAGTTGCACATAGTTTACCAAAAGTGCGTTCTATTTGCAACTCCTCAGTTGCAGGGCTTGCAGCGTTTCCCGCGGCCAATCCCACCAAGCAATCTCGATCAACCGGTCGGCTGCTTCCCGGGAGAACCGTTCCCGGATAAGCTTGGCCGGCACCCCGGCTACGATCGTATACGGATCGACGTCCTTCGTCACGACGGCTCCGGAGCCGATGACCGCTCCCGTGCCGATCGACACGCCCGGCATGATCGTCGCCCCGTGCCCGATCCAGACGTCATGGCCGATCGTGACCTTATGGGAGCGCCGCCAGTCGAAGAAATCCGCATCGTCCTGTTCCGCGAACCCGTACGAGGCTCGCCGGTATGTAGCATGATGCTGGGTCACCCGCCACATCGGGTGATTCCCCGGGTTGATGCACACATGGGAGGCGATCGAGCAGAACTTGCCGATCTCGGCGTAGTTGATCTGCACTTCATCCACGCAGTAGCTGTAATCGCCGAATACGACTTCGTTCAGACGGCTTCTGGCTCCGATCGCGGTCCACTCGCCGACGTAACAATTGTGCAAGACGGCCGATTCATGCACGGACGGTGCCGCCGACAGCTTCTTCTTGGGACCATCATAATTGATGAACGTCATGGCCATACTATCACTCCCTCGCGTTTTTAACTAAGATTAGCTTGTCGACATCTTCCGGGCGTTAAGGAGGAGTTAAGGTTGTGTAAAATTGAATCCGAGGGAGATGGGATGATAGATTTCCGTTTGGGTGGGCATCTATTTCTTGTAAGGTGAAAACTTGGAGAGAGCGGAGGGTTGAGATGGAGTACCAACGCGTGAAGCATATCGAGAACATTCAGATTCCGGTTAGAGCTTTGGACGAGTCCATAGCCTGGTACGAACAAAATCTTGGGTTTCGGTTGAAAGGGTATGGGAATAAGAGCTTGGCTTTCCTCCAGCTGAACGAAACGAATCACGTCAACTTATGGCAAACGGACGAGGACACGACGATCAATTTTTTCAAGGATGGTCAAGCCATGCCCGCATTCGTAATGGTGACGGAGCATATAGAGAGGCTCTACGAGGATTTGAACCGAACGAACACCACGATCGTCGCTTATTCCGACGAGGGGTTTGCCAGAGGATTAAAGTTCCTCGATCCCAACGGCAATCTGCTGCTCGTCTTGCAGTATAAGTGAGGCGGATTCTATCCCCACATAGCCATCCGAACAAAGCCCGCTGAGACTCTCAGCGGGTTATTCGGTTATCGTGCGCTTGAACAATTACTTCACTTCTGTTCCTTCATTTTGTTCATTTCAACCAAAGTCATTATGTTGCACTTCCTGATAAAGTCCAGGATTAAAAGCAATTCCTGCTCGGAGTAATCCGACATAATGGCAAGCGTCGACTGCATGATCGATTGGAACAGGGGCGAGATATGGGCCGAGCCCTCCGGTGCAGGCTTGACCAGAACCCGTCTTCGATCGTTCGGATCCTTGTCCCGGATGACATAACCGGATCGCTCCAATCGATCGATAACACTGGTCACCGCCCCTGTAGTCAATCCGGTTAATTGGGCCAGCTGGCCGGCCGTTACCGGACCGGTACGGTTCAGGAAATCCAGGCATTTGTGATCGGTGACGTTCAGGTCCAATTTCTCGGAGATCAACTGATGGAACATAACCGCTCGTGCGCTGTTTTGCCGCAATTCTTCGAGCAGTATGGTCTGAGTGGAAGTGAGATCGGGAAAATCGGATGGGAAATTATCGCTTGACATATCGGCGCCTCCAAGGTACGATACAAATATCTTAACGAATTAAGATATAATATAAATCAAGATATTTGAATGGTTAAGATTCTTATGTTGTTCAGTATAACACGGACTTAGGGCACCGCCAACCAAAACTCCCATCAAGAGAGGACGATTGAAAATGACAAATCAAGAAGATCTGAAGTCGATCGGCGCATTATTCGCGGAATTAAGTGATTCCTGGAACAAGGGCGACGGGGAGGCATACGGCAATTGCTTCACGGAGGACGCCGATTATGTGACGTTTATGGGCCAGCATCTGAAGGGGAAGAAGCAGATTGCCGATGTCCATCAGATGCTGTTTAACGGACCTCTGAAAGGCTCCGTCCTAGTATCCAGCGCTTCTTCCGAGCTACAACCGCGGTTTGTCACGCCCAATGTCGCGATTGTTCATGTGGTTGGAGAGGCACGGGTCACTGAGCCGGCTCAAGATCCGAACGACAGAGCATCGATCAATACGAACGTCGTGGTGAAGCAGAACGGACAATGGAAACTGACGGCATTCCATAATTGCCGGATCCAAGCGATGCCTGGAGGCCGGCACTGAGCGAAGAAGAAGAAGAAGAACGACAAGACCGCCCGGGGCTAGGACCGGACGGTCTTTTTATTTGCCGTTGCCTTTTGTTTTCAAGAGGTCATCGACCATCATTCTCATGGACCCAATCATCGTTTTCTTATATCGGACCGCAATCATCAGTACTTTGATCTGCTGGCTGACGGACAGCTGCCGGAATCGCGGCTCCTGCTTCAAAAAAGAGCGGATAATCGACAAGCCGGCCGGGGTCATCCGTTTTTTGTCTATGTTCGGAAAGAAGGACAGCAGCCGGCGGTTGCGCAGGCGGTACATCCAGGATTGCAGCACGATGGCCGTATCGCGGTCTTCGATAATGCACGGTGCATACTTCTTGTTCGTGTGCTTGCTTAGGTATTCGTACCGGTCGAGCCCGCTCACCACGATATAGCTCCCGTCCTTGCCGTTCTTGCGTACGGCCAAGATGTGCATGCTGTCCCACATCAGGCGCCGGAGCTTCTTGAGGTTATCCGTCATTTTGACGCTCAAATCCGGTTTGATTTTGCTCATGGGGATATACTGCACGATGAACTTCATCCATACATCCTCTCCTTACGGGAGTATATGTGCTCCGGCCTTCGTCCTATACATTATGCGGCGTTCCGCCACTCTGCGACGACCTCTTGTGATGCCTCCTAATATCCAATTGTGATGCCAAAATAAGGATGATATGATTAGGCTCATACTTATGAATGGTGGATGGAGTGTTTGTATTGAGATCGCTTTTTTTGTACGGGGACATTGGCCCTAATTTTGATACGACGTCCTTCCCGTTTGTGGAGAAGGCTGGCGGTGCGGCAGCTAGAATAGTCGTGCTGGGATTAAGAGTCCCGACCTGGGATGTTTATTTTAACCGGGTTTTTCGCGAGCGTTGGGCGACCGGGGGTACTCATGATGTGAAGTCGATTACACCCGACGAGCATTATGAATTTGATTCCTGCGCCTACGAAACATTGCAAACTTGTACGGGCTTGCTCATCTGTGGAGGGGATACCCGTCAATACTATAAAGCCTGTGTAAGTAATGTGAAAATGAAAGAAACCATTAACGATTTGTACACTCGTGGGGCACCCATTGCCGGCGTTTCTGCTGGAGCTTTGATCGCTACGTCTCCCTGTACGATCTGGGGAAGCAGGGTCACGGGCGCGAATAATAAGTATACCGTAAGAAGCAAGTACGACCCTGCGTGCCAAGAACAAGAGTTAGTGACTGGCGAGGGGCTGGGGCTGCTAAGTGGGTGTATCGTAGAGCCGCATTTCAGTGAATTTGGGGGCTTTCCGCGCTTAGTGGCCTCCATGCAAAAAACGTCTGCCGAAATCGGCTTGGGTGTGGATGAACCGATTTGTCTGGAAATAACGGATGAATTCCGCGTCGTCGTTCATGGTACGGGGCGCGCGTATTATATTAAAAAACTTACGGACGATTTTACTGTGAGAGTTTTTGAACCAAACGAAGAATTTCGCCTTCTATAAGGACCCCTAAACTTCCATAAATTCACAAGATCGTCACCCTGCTCGAGTGCATTGTATGGGAGAGTATTATTGTAATCACTTTCAATGGGGAAGGGTGGTCGCTGCAGTGGGTAATGTTGAGAAGCTCGATGATCAAGTTTGGAGGATTCGATTAAAGCAGCCAGTCCCAGTGGATGTATTCAGTTATTTGATCACTAGCTCGAAAATTACACTGATTGACTGTGGTCACAAATCTCCTATTTCTCAACAAGATCTTTTGGCCGCTTTTGAGGAGATTGGCATAGTACCAAGCGATGTAGATCAAATCATTTTAACTCACTGTCACGTGGATCATATCGGCGCATTGGTTAGTGGAGGTCCGTTGTTTAAAAATACTCCCGTAATTGCTTGCCATGGAGCAGCTGAATCCGTTGTCGGTTTCGATCATTTTAATTCGATCAGACATAACGTTCCCGATGACAAGATCTTTAAACGGATGATTGACGACACTCTTATCAGCTCGAGCGCCGATTATTATAAGTTAGAAGATCCGCTTATTATCCACCGTGAAGTAAGGAGTGGCGACCTAATTGATATCGGTGGGGATACGCTCCGAGTGATTGAAACCCCCGGACATAGCGAAAGTCATATTTCCCTGCTGAGGGATCGTTCGGCTAGCCTGTTCGCCGGGGATATTGTTTCTTCAACCGGTCCTCCAGGTCTCATTGTCGATCTTGAACAATATATAGGTACACTTAATAGGCTAAGATCTATGACTCTCTCACGCATCTACCCTGGCCATGGTCCAATCATTAATCAACCACAAGAAGCCATAGAACTTGCTCTGAATCGAATCCAACAAACAGACGAACTGATCATGGACTATATCAGTAAGAGCGCAACAACCCCTTTTGAAATAGCCCTACAATTTACAAGAGGGGAAGTGAACCAACGCACTCGTTTTTTTATTAACATTACATTGATTCATTTGGAGAGACTTTCAAAAAAGAAAAAGATTAACTTGGAATACCAAAACGGGATCATCAAAAACATTACTTTGGCGTAATTCGACTTAACGAAATTGTTGTGGATTCGTCAATGAAATTGGGATGAAACGTTCTTCCCTTTCTTCAAACCTACGTTTGTGTAGAGGTCCTCGGTGTACGAGTCGAACGCCATTTGCAGCGGATGTTCGCTCTGAGGGGGTTCAATCGTGCGACTGAGATGCAATTCCACAGGAGTAAGCGCTACGGGAACTTCGGAGTCGGAAGTGCGGATCAGGATGTGCCCTCTGAGCATCCACCGGACGAGGTCGTCCTTGGAGCTGTCCAATGGAGTGGATTCCATCATTAGGGAGTTAAGCATATTTCAGCGTGTTGGAAATATTGACTAATGATTTCAGATAATACAACTTCATGGGCTCGCCATCCACTGATACGGTTACGATCGTAAAATCGGCGTTGTCCGACATGGATTTTTCGAGAGATCGTTCCCAGTCCGACTGCGTGCTTGCATTCATCGTTTTCACCTCATCCATATTTTGCATCTGTTTGTCATGCAATTATGTACAAGGTGTAAACGAGGTGTCGCGTGGGGCGAGAAGTACTGGCATGCCGGAATAACTATAATAAAACAATCGGTTGCAGCCGAATGCGGGCTCTACTACAATGAGGGGTACAACTCGAATTAGATCGAATAAGCTACAGCACAGATTTCCCCATCTAGACTTGCCACATAATAAAGAGCCCTGAACTTGAACTCAGGGCTCTTGCTATAATTACTGCTTACCAAACTCGCCAACGGAAGACAAAACCCGGCCAATGAAACTTGGATTTCCCCACAAGATATAACGTCCTTTTTTGGCATCCTTATCGTAGTAATATTGCGATTTAGCCGGACCGTGGTCTTGGTCTTCATTCATGTGTTGCATTACAATCTTTGAGATCTCGAATGCTTCATCTTTGTCGTTCACATAACAGTCGAGAACCGTACAAACTTGAAATTTGCCTGTCACCTGTCCGTGAAAACCATCGATGTAAGATTGCACGTCTTCGATTGCATTTTCGTGTAATTCTTTAGCATTTCCACCCATGAACATTTCTGCATCCTCCTTGCGAATACGCCATTCTCCGCCTACCTTGGTCGCTTTCAATTGGCCGTTTCGAATATAACGTCGTACAGTTCTGGGATGCATGTCGAGTGTTTGTGCAAATGAATCGACCGAATAAAAATCATTCAATGAACACACCTCCAAGTTCTGGATGTACATATTGTATCTTATTGTTACATTTTATTCAATATAATTACACTAACAGGACAATTCGTATTTATAAATTTGACTTTGAGTGGTATCAAGATAAAGAGCTTCGCAAAAATAACGATAGAAAGGACTTTAAGTTCATGAATAAACCGATGTTACGCGCAGAGGGCATAGTTCTCGATTCAGCTAAGATGAAAGTTCTTGTACAATGTGACATGGAAGAGTCCTTCTACAGGTTCCCTGGTGGGGCTGTTGAATTTCGTGAGACGGCGGTACAGGCCATAGAAAGAGAACTGATTGAAGAGTTTGATCTGCCAGTCGTCCTTGACGAACTTGCTGTAATCAACGAAAGTATCATCGAGTATGACGATAAACAGAGACATGATTGTACATTAATTCATTGGTGTCATCTCAACTCGGAAGAAACGTATTCCTTCCCCATCCAGCACAAAGAGCGACACGGGATCATCCTAACATGGAAGTCGATAAAAGAATTACACCAAAAACAGGTTTATCCAGAGGGAATACTCGAAGTGATTCGATCAAAAATGTTCAATAAAATCCATCATATCACGACAATAAAAAGCTACTAGCTCGATAAGAAAGAGGGGGACGGCATGACAGTTGTACGCTTGGCTGCATTAGACGACATCGACGAACTGGTTCAAATGCGATGGGACTTTTCGGAGGAGGATTATGGCTCTAGTACGGTTAGGTTCGAGGAGTTTCATCGGACTTGTAGGGAGTTCTTGGTAAATGCGATTCCAAGCGGCAATTGGTTCATATGGGTAGCAGAAACAGAAGGAATGATTGTCGCTCATATGTACCTGCAACTCATCCATAAAGTACCTAGGCCGGGGAAATCCGAAGAGCCTTATTTCGGGTACGTGACTAATGTCTACACGCGACCTCCTTTTAGAAAACAAGGAATCGGAAGCATGATTCACAATGCTATGGAACAGTGGTCGAAAGAAAATCAAGTCGAATTTCTTATCGTTTGGCCCAGCACCGAAAGTGTGCAGTTTTATTCTAGAAATGGCTTTTCCCGATGTGAAGAAGCCATGGAGAAGCACTGGTAACGAAATCGAGATAGGGAGATCTATTGCGTTTAGACACCAGGTTAATATGGAACTTTTACTCAGTTGCCAGCAAGGGAGGGATCGACGATGGCAATAACTACGGATGCAAAAGGAAATGTCTTCCTGGAATTTATGGCAATCCAAGAGGAAGGTCTCGAACAGGTTGCTCTAGATGCTCCATTGACTCACTCTCTGATCGTGGTTAAGTGTCAGGGAAAATTCCTATTCATGTATAACAAATGGAGAAAGAGCTGGGAATTACCAGGAGGTGTCATTGAACCAGGAGAAACTCCAAGGGAGTGCGTGATTAGAGAGCTCTTAGAGGAAACCAACCAACGAATCGAGAAGGTTGAGTTCAGGGGGCTGATGAAATTTGATCTTCAACCGAGTTATCACGGACCAAAAAGAGTGGAGTATGGTGCTTTATTTTATGGTGAACTCGATACGCTCTCTGAGTTTATGGAAAATGACGAGGCTGGAAAAATCATTTTATGGGACGGTTCTTCGGATATCGGAGAGATTGAAGAAATCGATAGGAAGCTGATTGAGTTTGTTTGAGGTTTTGGATCTACGAACTACCAAAAAGATAGGTGACTTACGTTTTCCTCGTGATAAAATATAACTTCTTCGACTATTTCCTGGAGGGATGCGGGTGCAAGAAAAACTATCAAGCGCGAATAAGATGGCTTGGGAAACTAGAGCCTATCAGGCTTGGGTTCGCGAGTTTGGGACACCGGATGAACTTGCAGTGAAACTGAAGGCGGATCACAAGCATCATCTGCGCCATTGGCTAAAGTACATAGGTAATCCATCAGGCAAGCGAGTACTGAATCTCCTCGGTTCACACGGCAGGAAGGCCATTGCTTTAGCCTTACTAGGCGCTGACGCGACCGTGGTGGACATTTCGGAAGAGAATCGCTTGTACGCCATGCAGACGGCCGCTGCGTGTGGAGTCCATATCCATTACATCTGTTCGGATGTATTAAATATCCCTGAAGAAGAGGATTTAGGGGTTTTTGATATCGTGCTGATGGAATTCGGCGTATTGCATTATTTTTCAGACCTCAGCTCTATCTTCTCAGTGGTGCGTCGCAAATTAGGGAAGGAGGGTCGCTTTATTCTGACGGACTTCCATCCTTTCGCACGTACATGGATGAAAACCAACAATCTAAAAGATCCGTCGGGCAATTACTTTGACGATCGGATTAAGGAAGGCGAAGTGGCCTTTGCAAAACTGCTTCCCGAAGAAGTGCGCTCTGAATGCCGTAAAGTTCTAGTAAAAAGCTGGACAGTCGGTGACATAATCTCGGCCATCGGGACGGAAGGATTCGTAATAAGGACGTTCGAAGAGATACCCGGCTCTACTGACCCGAGGTTTCCGGAGTTTTACACTCTAATCGCCGATCGAATTGAGCTAGAGTTACCCTCCATACATCCCTGACCATATATCCATAGCGTAAGCGCAACGGAACAATCCAGGGAGGTGAGAGATGAGCGGAAGTTGGCACGATTTCTACGGAAACGAGGGTGCTGGTCTTGAACTGGCAGCCTCTTTCTTTTAATCTTGGAATCCAAGTGAATCCGTGAGATGATTGAACTAACGAGTCAGCCAGAGAGAGGCATTTAATGATGTTAACTAGACGAAACTGAACTATCTTTTTGATTATTGGATTAGTGGTTATGTGGGCTGCGGTACCTGTTTGTACAACACCCATAGGGAAAGCAACCGAACTTCACCTGCCCTCAAATAAAGTCACAGCTTCCCCAGAGTCAAACGGAATCGAAATGACCACCGATAAGGCAAAATATGAACAATCGGATAAAAAAATTGATTTACTAATAAAAAATACAGGATCTGAAGAAATAACGTTTAATGAACTTTATCAGATTGAAATGGACATGAACGGCACATGGTCTAGAATTCCTTTTCAAGAGAATCTGGCAATCCCTTTACTTGCCTATGAATTAAATCCAAATGCAACCGCTACAAGTGCAATTTATTTCAATAACTTAAACCTACCCACAGCAAGCGGCAAGTTTCGAGTCGTAAAACAATTTACTCTTGAAACCTCACAAATAAGGCTAGTCACTGAATTTGAAATAGAATAACTGGAGGCAGATCTAAGGATGAACCAGCCTTACCGTTTTAAACAAAATGAAATCGACCGTATCACAAACCGATTTGGAAAACCATTTTATGAAAAAGTAGCGAGGGAGATCGTAGAATATGCGGAGAGGTGGGCATTAAGCTCCTTTCAACTTATTCCTTCCTATTCGGCCAACTTAGTTTTTACCTGCTACTCAGAAGCTCAGGGAAACGTAGTGCTCAAAATAGGTAATCCTGCTTCTGGAGAAACAAGTAAAGAATATCATACGTTACGTCATTACGTGGGGAGACGATTTTGCAGAGTGTACGAGGCCGATCTTGCCCAGGGCGTCATCCTGGAAGAACGTATTCAACCAGGTACTCCTTTAAGGCATGAGAGTTCGCTCGATAAAAGACTATCTGTTTTTTGTTCGCTACATAAAGACTTACATTTGACGCCAGGTAATACGGTAGTATTTCCGACTTATTCAGAGTGGGTAGGCAGAATAACAGAGTACATGAGCAACCGGCAAGATTGTGAACCATTATATTTGTACATGAAAAAAGCTGAAGCGATATGTACATCCGTTTCCAATTCGTATTCACAAAGGATGCTGCTTCACGGCGATTTTCACCATGATAATATATTGCTTGGCAGTGATGGAGAGTATGTAATCATTGACCCTAAAGGCGTTATAGGTGATCCAGTCTTTGATGTTCCGCGGTTTATTTTGAATGAATTTGGTGATGAAATAACGGTGAATTTATTTGATAAAATAAACTATATTATTGGAACCTTAGAAAACAACCTTCATATTCCAAGCTACATAATAAAACAATGCCTGTTCGTAGAAACGGCAATGGGCGTATGTTGGAGCGTAGAAGACGGCGCGACCCCTGAGGAATACCCGAAATTACTGCAACATGTTGCTTTCGCAGACACCGTTATGAATTCTTAATTCCATAATGCGGACGGAGGTGAGCTGTGCTGGAAAAGATACGGCTGCGGGCATGTGCGTTGATCATTAGAGACGGGGCTATATTACTGATTGAATATGACAATGATCAGGATGACGGGGTGCATTACAACCTTCCTGCCGGCGGTGTTGAACCGGGCGAAACCTTCATGGAAGCGGTCAAAAGGGAGGCGAAAGAAGAGGCGTGCGCCGATGTGGAAGTAGGTTCGGTTGCTTTTATTTATGAATACCAGCCGACTAAAAACAACTACATTTACGGAGACACACATTCTGTTGGGATAACATTCGAATGTCAATTAATCGCGGGCTCCACTCCTCAGCTCCCCGAGACCCCAGACCCCAAACAAACGGGTGTGAAATGGATCCCCATCTCGGAGTTGAATACCATTCAGCTCTACCCAGAAATAAACCAAGACATTATCGATTATTACGAGGGGAAGAAGTACCGCAATTACGTGGAAGAACAAGAGATTCAACTCCGTAAGCTTTTACGCTAACGATCGAATAGGGGACTTGGTGATCTATGTTGGAGAATCTGAAGTCGTGGGCTAAACAGCTGAAAAGAAAAGTATTCGTCCTTTACTATGCCTACCAAGATAAGCGCACCCCGTGGTATGCCAAAGTATTTGCGGTTTGTGTTGTGGCATACGCTTTTAGTCCAATTGACTTGATTCCCGATTTTATTCCCATCCTCGGTTATCTGGATGATGTAATTCTAATCCCGCTAGGCGTCGCACTTGCGTTGAAAATGATACCTGCAGCCGTCATTCAAGCGTGTACCGTAAAAGCAGAGGCGCGACTGCAGGCGGGAAAACCGAAAAACTGGCTAGTAGGCAGTTTGATTATTTTGGTGTGGATCGCGGTTCTGATTTGGATTTTATGGTTAGCCTATCGGTATTTCGGTCCGCTTTAATGCGGTCGATGCGGCGTCGGACGGCGTAGAAGCGTTGTTATCGAGGTTCCCTACGCTTGTTTAACCAGGTGTTCTGCGATGCGGAAGGCCATGGCGAAAATCGTCAAAACCGGATTAACTCCACCATTGGTCACGTGTACGGAGCCGTCGCTGACCCAGAGATTATCGTATCCGTGTACACGCCCATACGGGTCTGTGACGGATGTCGAAGGGTCGTCCCCCATGCGCAGCGTCCCTGCCTGATGCTGTCCGGCACTGAGCCCGCTGCCTGGCGATGTTCGCCAAACCCGACGTGCTCCCGCCGCCCAGAGCCAAGTCTCCGCTTGTTCTCCTAGCATGGCGGCGGCTCGAAGAGACTCGGGATGGACACTCCCCGAGAGTTGGGCTACGGGGATTCCGAAGCGGTCTTTCACAGTCGGTGAGAGCCGCACTCGGGACTGAGGGTTCGGGATATCCTGGATGGGTCCCTGAACATGGCTAGTGCGCACATAACCGTCCCGCATCATTTCCTTCCCTGCGCTTCCCCACCGAGCGGCATCCGGCGGTAGCGCCCGGTTCCAGTGAACCAGAGGCAACCGGGTGAATTCGTTGGCAAGCATCCCGCCGCCGATGATCCCGCCTGCATTGCCATGGGCAAACCGACACGTCGCAATACTCACCCCAGGCCCAAGACCGTCTTGAACCGGTTCATCAAAAAGGGCGTAGGCTCCCGTATAAACATGCCCTTGTAGGTGTCTTCCTACTTGATCGTTCCGATTGCCAATCCCGGTCGGTTCCGCATCGCTGGCCGAGTTGAGGAACAGTCGGGCGCTTTCGATCGCTCCGGCCGCGACGACCACATGCGCTGCTTGCACTTGCCGACGTCGGATCGAGCCGGCGACCTCCTGCACAAGGCGAACCCCGGTGGCATGTTTCCCTCCCTCGGTGTCGATACGCTCCACCATGGTATCGCAGATAAGATCGCATTTCCCCGTTTGGAGCGCGCGCAATAACAGGGTATTGTGGCCGCCGTTCTTGCTATCGGTCGGGCAGGCAAAGCCGACACACTGTCCGCATCGCCCGCAAGCCCGTCGCCCGTCGCGCTCGACCGAGTTGATAAGAAGAGGAACCGGCCCCGCGTCCCATCCCAATTTTGCAGCCGCCCGGGCCAAGCGTTCCGCTTCCATGGTCCTCGGCAAGGCTGGCATAGGATAAGGACGGTTCCGTTTACCGCGTCCCGGGTGGGCATCGCCATCGCCAGAAACGCCGACTTCCCATTCCGCCCGTTCATAGTAACGCTCAAGATCCTCATAGCTTATCGGCCAATCACTCAGCGAACTCCCGTCCGGAATCCCATAGCGAGTAGCCATTCGGAAGTCATCCGCATGAAATCGCCAGGCTTGGGCTCCGTATACGCGTGTGCCGCCGCCTACAGTCATGGCGTTATTATGGTAGTCCGCCTCATGAGGTGCTGTAATCCGCTCATCTCCGCCCGCCGTAAGAATCGTACGAGGATGACCTTCGAGCCCTGGACCGGTGTTATGACCGTATTTGCTAAATCGATGATTGCGTGTATGGTCGTTGCCGATCTCACCGTATCGCAACCAACTTCCCCGTTCGACGACGAGTACACGTTGTCCCGATTCGGCCAACAACGCCGCCGCTACCGAGCCACCGGCTCCTGCCCCCACGACAATAGCGTCATACCGGTCCCGGAGCTGATCGAGGTTCAGCTGCGGCAGCTCGGCTTCCGGGACGGGTTCGTCGAGTCCGGAGACGGTCCCCGGACGAAAGCCAATCATGGTCCATGACTTCCCATCGCGATTCCCGCCAGCACCCGGGCTTCCATAATACCCTTCGACTACCAGGTTCAGTAGGGTAGCGAAGAAAAGTTTTTGCGAAACCGGAAAGTCTCGAAGACGATCATGCTCCAGGTCACCCAACAGTTCGTCTTGCTCAGTTGCCGTCAGCTCGGTGAACGGCCGGCCGTAGGAAGCGCTTGCTTTTGCATCCAATCCGCGGAGTCCAGGTACAATCAAATTGTGCCAGAGCGCGCGGTCTTCGGCTGATCGATGTTTGAGATAGGTCAAGACACCTCCATGGGTTGCAGATGGCCATGCATCTTCAGGAATCATCCGATCGGCGACTGCGTCTAACATAGAAATCAAATCGTTGGACCAATACTCTGGATCACCCGGCTTCATCCACGATCACCCCCCTTATGGTTTTCGGCTAGCAGCATTCAATCTCAATGCAGTTCTAACCCCATTATATATCGCGTCCCGGATTACCAGCTAGATATTTGGCAACAAGTGGGCCCTGCCTGCGAATGCGATATTGGACTTACCGTGAATTTTATATACATTTAAAAGCATATACCTTTACAAGTATATATCTTTTATGGTATATTCCATGCATGAAATCAACACTATATGCTCTTGCCGAGCCAAATCGATTCCAAATTGTTGAGCTTTTGCGCAAAGGACCCCTTACAGTGGGCGAGATTACCGATCGACTTGGACTTATTCAACCGAAAGTTTCGAAGCATCTTCGTATCCTTAGTGATACCGGTCTGGTTGAGGTACGAGTGAAGGGTAATCGGAGAGTGTATAAGCTGCGCCCCGACCCATTCCGGGAACTGGAAAGTTGGATAGAGTCCTATCGCCTCATCATCGACGAGAGTTTCGATCGTATGGACGATTACCTGCAAGCAATTAAAGAAGAGGAGAAAAGTCATGACAAACATTAGCTCGAGGGGAGATTACAATGGCTAAATCTGAAATTGCGGCTGAACCCAACAAACAAGAGATCCTAGTAACACGCGTCTTCGATGCACCTCGTGAGCTCGTGTTCAGGATGTACTCCGATGTTCAAGCCATTCCCAAGTGGTGGGGACCGCAGTACCTTACTACGGTTGTGGAGAAAATGGAAGTTAGAAAAGGAGGAATCTGGCGATTTCTTCAAAAAGATGCCGATGGCAACGAGCACGCCTTTAATGGCGTCTATCACGATTGCGTTCCTCCTGAGAAGCTTGTCCGAACCTTTGAATACGAGGGAAATCCAGGCAACGTGATGCTTGAAACGGTCACACTGGAAGCGTTGCAGGAAGGAAGGACGAAGCTGACTGCTCACACAATCTTTCAGACACTGGAGGCCCGCAATTGGATGCTTCAGAACGGAGCGGAAAAAGGAGCCAGTGAGGGTATGGATCGGTTGGCCGAGCTTCTGGCGAATATAAAAAACCAACCAAGATGAAAGGAAATAATGAAATGAAAATTGCTATGCAAAAAATTACACCGCATTTGTGTTTCGATCATCAAGCTGAAGAGGCCGTAAATGAATATGTCTCGATTTTTAATAATTCCAGGATTATAAACATCACTCGCTATGCAGAAGGGCCAGGGGAATATGCAGGCACCGTAAGAACAATCCGTTTTCAACTTGACGGACAGGAGCTTATTGCGGTAAACGGAGGACCCTCTTTTCAATTCAGTGATGGCATATCGCTGTACGTAAGCTGTGAGACGCAGGAAGAAATCGATCGTTTGTGGGAACGACTCTCCGAGGGCGGAACCAAAGAGGTGTGCGGCTGGCTGAAGGACAAATACGGCGTGTGCTGGCAAATCGCTCCCACGATTGCATGGGAAATGGTTAATGACCCCGATCCTAACAAAGCCCAACGGGTTGCGGATGCCATTGATCGAATGACGAAGATCGAGATCGGACAATTAATTCAGGCTTACAATGGAGCGCAATAGAAGGAGGAGTATAGGATGGGAAAAGCGGTATTAACGATGCATATGTCGTTGGACAGTGTGGTCACCAATGAAGATCAATGGATGCACATAAGCGATGAAATTCTGGAAGAGTATCTTGACTATTACAACAGGATAGATCGGATCGTCGTCGGAGGAAATACGTATGCGCAGTTGGCGGAGTACTGGCAAAATGCCGAGCAATCTTCCGAATCCGAGCTCGAGCGCGCGATCGCAAAGAAAATAAACGACATTCCCAAGATTGTCATCTCCCGTTCGCTCAAAGATCTTGTATGGAGAAATTCAGAGCAAATCTTGACCCAAGATATCGAATCGCTCGTACGGGAGTTGCATGTACTGAAGAATACGGCAGGAACAATTTCCGTTGAGAGCGGATTGAAAACGTGGCAGCTCTTTCTCGAGCATGAGCTGTTCGACGACCTTTGGGTATTCGTTCATCCCGCTATCGCTTCTCAAGGCGAGAGACTGTTTGGCTCTTCGGATAAACAGCACAACCTGCAACTAACAAGCAGTAAAACCTATAGGAATGGCGTGCTCGGGTTGTACTATCAGAAAAAGTAATCTTGTGGCGGAGCCACGACTATTGCGAGCGGATCCCTTTCCCCCGACCAAAGTCCAGTTCAAATAACGTCGCTGGTCTGTTCTTGTTAATACTGGTACTCCTATATAATAAGGATAGACAAAGTGCGCTAAACAGTCGGGAATAACCTAATTTGAACATACAGAGGTGCTTCAGATGGATTTTCTGAAAGGTATGGGGAAGCTGGCGGGTGACGTGACAGGCAGGGTGCTGGGTGGTACTGTGCGGGTTGCTGGTGAACTCGTTAATAGCCCTTACATTAAAGAGATCGGCAATGATGTGGAAAGAATAACGGCCAAGACGGGTGAAATTGCAGGGCAAGCAGCGAGCGGTGTCTGGGATGTAGGCGCAGGCTTGTTAACGGCGGATAAGCAGCAAGCTAAGACGGGACTGGGCGAGCTGGGAGATGCTGCAGCTACAACAGCTAAAGGGGTTGTCTATGGGGTCGAATACGTGGTCGAAAGCGGGAAAGATATGGTGACAGGTATCAAAGAAAACGATAAAGAGTTGCTGAAAGAAGGCGTAATGAAGCTGGGGAAGGCAGCGGCAATCACCGCGATCGGCATCGGCGTGGTAGATATTGTCGATGGCCCAGACGGAACGGATACGTCAGGTTCGGCCTAAACGACACCACCTGCATCGAATCGTTTCATAGCACGTTAAGCACCTGCGGCCAAGGCCGGCAGGTGCTTTTTTTGCTAATCCTTGGAACTGCTAATAAGGTAATGCGCTAATGGACGTTCCCTAAAAATGCCATGGATACATAATAGTCTATAAAAAAATTCAACATAAGTCTATTACTTTTTTTGTATAAATTGTATGTTAATTAAGCGACCGCGGCGCGAAAAGAGAAACGGCTAATGAAGGGAGAAGTCCTGCATGATTACGCTCAGAAAAATCACGCTGGAAAACCGACGTGCCATATTTAATCTGGAGGTTTCAGAAGATCAGCGCCGCTTCGTTGCGTCCAATCTGTCAAGCGTGGCGTCGTGTTATGTCCTTGCAACCAATGGGGGGCATCCATTTCCGTTTGCCATTTACGCAGATGAACAGCCGGTCGGGTTTGTTATGATTACTTATAGAATCACCGGGTACGAACTCCCGACAATCGCACACGACAGCTATTGTATCCTGCGGCTGATGATAGACAAGCAACACCAGAACAGGGGCTATGGCCGGGAAGCGATGAACAAAATCCTGGAATTTATTCGCACCTCTCCGGCCGGGCCTGCACATTATTGCTGGATCTCCTATAAGGCCGATAACGCGGCGGCCAAAAAGCTTTATGAAAGCTTCGGTTTCCGTGACAACGGCGAAATCATCGGGGATGAACGAATAACCGTATTGCAACTCTGATTTGCCGTTTGTATCATGAGTCATAATAACGGAAAGGGGTAATGGCATGATTCAATCCATCGTACATATTGCGTTAGTCGTGAAAGATTACGATGAGGCGATAGAGTTTTATACACAAAAGCTGAACTTCACATTGATTGAAGATACGTATCAGCCCGAACAAAATAAACGATGGGTCGTTGTAGCTCCTCCCGGTTCGGTCGGGACTACTCTT